>JBOGJK010000111.1:0-2248 GCA_050745345.1 Thermoanaerobaculia bacterium | reverse complement strand
GTTCACATTGACCTCACAGCATGATGTGCTTACACTTCAACAGGGAGTACGACATGGTCCGAACACAGATTCAGCTGACTGACGAACAGGCCCGCAAGCTGCGGCGCCGGGCGAAGCAACAGGGCGTGTCGATGTCGGCAATGATTCGCCGTTGCCTCGATCTGGGCCTGGACGACCAGGGCGCAGACCGCGCAGGCCTCTACCAGAAGGCGGCGCTTCTGGTGGGCCGCTTTCCCGACCGCGAACGCGCGAAGGACCTGGCGGCCAACCATGACCGGCACCTCGAAGACGCCTTCCGATGAGCCGGGTGTTCGTCGACACCTCGGCGGTTCTGGCGCTGCTCAGTCCGGCAGACGACAGCCATGAGGCGGCGCGGCGCGCGTTCGAGAAACTCCAGGCGCGGGAGGCTTCCCTCGTGACGACGTCCTTCGTGCTGGTCGAACTCTATGCGCTGCTCGGCCGTCGTATGGGCCTGGAGGCGGTCGAGGCGTTTCGGAGGGACTTCGCTCCCCTGCTCGAAGTCGTCTGGGTCGGCGCCGATCTCCACGATGCCGGCCTCGATTTTCTGCTCGAGCGGCGGCTCCACGACTTGAGCCTCGTCGACGCGGTTTCCTTTCTGGTCATGCGCCAGCGCAGGCTCGACGAGGCTTTCGCCTTCGATCATCACTTCCGTGACGAAGGATTCACGCTTCTGAATTGACATGGGACTGTCCGCCGGCGCCCGTCTCGGCCCCTACGAGGTCCTCGCGCCGCTCGGCGCGGGCGGGATGGGCGAGGTCTATCGCGCGAAGGACACGCGGCTCGGGCGCGAGGTCGCGGTCAAGGTGCTGCCGGCGTCGTTCTCGCAGGATCCCGATCGTCTGCGGCGGTTCGAGCAGGAGGCGAAGGCGGCCTCAGCGCTCAACCATCCCAACATCATTTCTCTCTTCGACGTCGGGTCCCACGGCGGCGCCCCCTACGTCGTCTCGGAGCTTCTCGAAGGCGAGACCCTCCGTTCGCGCCTGGCGACCGGCTCGCTCTCGCCACGCAAAGCCACCGACTACGCCATCCAGATCGCGCAGGGACTGGCCGCCGCGCACGAGAAGGGCATCGTCCATCGGGACCTGAAACCCGAAAACCTCTTCGTCACCGAGGACGGCCGCGTCAAGATCCTCGACTTCGGACTGGCCAAGCTGATTCAGCCCGAGGCGACGGGGCAGCAGCAGACTTCCATCCCGACTGCTTCCCAGGGCACCGAGCCCGGCGTGGTCATGGGCACGGCCCGGCTACATGTCGCCCGAGCAGGTCAAGGGCCAGCCGGCCGACCACCGCTCCGACATTTTCTCCTTCGGCGCGATCCTCTGCGAGATGCTCTCGGGGGAGAGGGTTGGGGTGAGAGGTGCTCACATGGCAATTATCATGGTAATCTTAGTCCCATGAAGACGACCATTGACAGTGCCGGAAGGCTCGTTGTCCCCAAGAAGATCCGCGAGGCCGCCGGGATCCTGCCGGGCTCCGATCTGACGATTCGCGTCGCGGACGGCCGCATCGAGATCGAGCCGGCGCCGCTGGAGGTGCGGCTCGTCAAGCGGGGATCGTTGACGGTCGCCGTTCCGCGCAAGCGCGTTGCGCCGCTGACCCGGGAGGCCGTCCGCCAGACGCTCGACCGGCTCCGCCGGCGGGGCGCAGGGGACGCCGGCGAGAGCGAGTGAGCTGCTACCTGCTCGACACGAGCTGCCTGGTCGCGGCCGTCTGTGCCTGGCACTCCCATCACGATGTCACCCGCCGGGAGATCGAGCGGCGTGACGCGGCCGGAGAGAATTTGGTTCTGGCGGCGCACTCGCTGGCCGAGACCTTCTCGGTCCTGACGCGTCTGCCGGAGCCTCACCGGCTGCGTCCGGAGGACGCCCTGGCGCTTATCGAGGCCAACTGGGGACAGACGCGGCTGGTCGCGCTGGCAGCCCCCGACTATCGCGCGACCTTGCGCCGCTGCCGGGACGCCGGGATCGGAGGCGGCGCGGTCTACGACGCGCTCATCGCGGCGTGCGCCCGCAAGGCGCGGGTGGCCACGCTGGTGACCTGGGACCTCGACGGCTTCGAGCGGTTCCTCGAAGACGAGCCGGCCGTCCGGACTCCGGAGGGGTCGTGACGCTCGCCGGCGGCACGAGGCTCGGCCCCTACGAGATCGTTTCGCCGCCCGGCGCGGGCGCTCTCTTCCACCCTCTCCCGGCGGGCGAGGGTTGGGGTAAGGGGCGCTCACCTTCTGACC
>JBOGJK010000110.1:0-3610 GCA_050745345.1 Thermoanaerobaculia bacterium | reverse complement strand
GTCCTGCTCGAGGCGTTCGCGCCGGCAACGAGGCGGTGGTTTGCGACCCTGGCGCTCGCCGCGATTGCCGGCTCGCTCTACTTGCTCGCCCGGGCGCCGCTCGGCGCCTCCTTCGGAGGCCGCCTGGAGACTTCCGCCCTGACCTCGCTGCTCGGGCTCTTCCTCGGCGCGACCGCCGCGATCGCCATCCTCGTCGCCAAGCCTTACCTCCGGCGCACCGGCGAGGAGAAGGGGGAGTTCTACGCCCTGCTGCTCTGGGGGCACCTGGGCGTCTCGCTGATGGTGCGGGGGCTCGACCTGCTGGTCGTCTTCATCGGCCTCGAGACGCTCTCGCTCGCCTTCTACGTGCTCGCCGCTTTCTTCCGCGGTATCCCCGCCTCCTCCGAGGCGGGCCTCAAGTACTTTCTGACGGGGGCCTTCGCCTCCGCCTTCACGCTCTACGGCATCGCCCTCCTCTTCGGAAAGAGCGGGAGCCTGCGTCTCTCCGCTCTCTCGCAGGTCGGCCTCGCGGCCGATCCCGTGGTGACGTTCGGGCTGGTGCTGCTTCTGGCCGGGTTCGGCTTCAAGATGTCGCTTGCCCCCTTCCACGCCTGGGCGCCCGACGTGTACCAGGGGATGCCGACACCCGCCGTGGCGTACCTGTCCGTCGCGCCCAAGGGGGCGAGCGTGCTGGTGCTCTACCGCCTCCTGACGGCGGTCTTCCAGGGGGGGCTTCCCGACCGCTTCCAGACGGGGATCGCGGCGCTGGCGATCCTCTCCATGACGCTGGGCAACGTCGTGGCGCTGGCGCAGCGCGACATCAAGCGGTTGCTCGCCTACTCGGGCATCGCGCACATGGGGTACGTGACGATCGCCCTGGCGGTCTTCGGCCGCGGCGCGCTGGCGGCGGTCATCGTCTACTTCTTCGCGTACCTGGTCTCCAACGCCGGCGCCTTCGCGGCGGTCTCGACCCTGTACCGTGACGAGAGCAAACCCCACCCGATCGGCCTGCTCGCCGGAGAGGGGCGGCGCGCGCCCTTTCCCTCCGCGGTCCTGGCGCTCTGCTTCTTCTCACTCGCCGGCATCCCGGCCACCGCCGGCTTCATCGGCAAGTTCTTCGTCTTCGGCGCCGCGATCGAGCGCGGCCTCTACGCGCTCGCGGTCATCGGCATCCTCAACAGCCTCGTCTCGATCGGCTACTACTTGAAGGTCGTCTATTTCCTCTACATGCGCGACCCGGTCGAGCCGGAGGGGCCGCCCCCGCTCGGCGCGGCCGACGGCCTGGCCCTCGCCCTGTGCGCCGCCGGGATCCTGCTGCTCGGGATCTTCCCGGCCGCGCTGCTCGGCCTGGCTCGCCAGGCGGCCGAGACTCTCCCCTTCTTCGGCCCGTAGCCCCGTAGAATGTCTCTGTCCTCCGACTGATCCAGAGCGCCTCCGCGAAGAAACCGTGAAGGAGAAGAGCATGTCCGCGAAGCCCAAGCCCGCGACCCGGCCCGTTCCCCGAGTTCCGGCTCTGTCGCCTGCCGTCTCCGAGGACCTGAACCCGTTCCATTTCGCCCGCCGCCAGTTCGAGCGCGCCGCCGACCACCTCGGCCTCGATCCCGGCACCCGGGATGTTCTGGGCAACCCGAAGCGGCAGTTGATCGTCTCGATCCCCGTCAAGATGGACGACGGCTCGATCCGCGTGTTCCAGGGCTATCGCGTTCAGCATTCGGTCGCGCGCGGTCCCTCCAAAGGGGGGATCCGGTATCACCCGGGCGTGACGCTCGACAAGATCAAGGCGCTCGCCATGTGGATGACGTGGAAATGCGCGGTGGTCAACATTCCCTTCGGCGGCGCCAAGGGGGGAATCACCGTGGACCCCAAGGCCATCTCGCTCGGAGAGAACGAGCGGATGACGCGCCGCTTCACCTCGGAGATCTCGATCATCCTCGGCCCCGATCGGGACATCCCGGCCCCCGACGTCTACACGAACTCGCAGACGATGGCCTGGATGATGGACACCTTCTCGATGACGAAGGGGTACTCCACGCTCGGCGTCGTGACGGGCAAGCCCCTCTCGGTCGGCGGCTCGGCCGGAAGGAACGAGGCGACGGCGGAGGGCTGTTTCGTCGCGATCGAGGAGGCGGCCAGGAGGCTCGGCATGCCCCTGAAGGGCGCCACCGCGGCCGTGCAGGGCTTCGGCAACGCCGGCTCCTTCGCGGCGAAGTTCCTCGACGAGGCGGGCGTGCGTGTGGTCGCCGCTTCGGACTCGCAGGGAGGCATCTATGCCAGGAAGGGGCTCTCGGTTGAGAACCTCTTCTCGACCAAGCAGAGGAAGGGTACCGTCACTGCCGTCAAGGGGGAGCGGATCTCCAACGAGGAGCTTCTGGAGCTGCCCGTCGACATCCTCGTCCCGGCGGCCCTCGAGGGTGTCATCACCCGCCGCAACGCGCCGCGCGTCAAGGCGAAGATCGTCGCCGAGGCGGCCAACGGGCCGACGACTCCCGACGCGGACGACATCCTCCACAAGAAGGGCATCGTCGTCATCCCCGACATCCTGGCCAACGCCGGGGGCGTCACGGTCTCCTACTTCGAGTGGGTGCAGGACCTCTACTCGTTCTTCTGGGACCCGGACATGGTGCGGACCCAGCTCCAGCGCACGATCCGCCGGTCGTACGCCGACGTCGAGGCGACCGCGAGGAAGTACGACACGGACCTGCGCACGGGAGCCCTGATCCTCGCCGTGCACCGGGTCGAGGAAGCGACACGGATCCGGGGCATCTTCCCCTGACGGGGGTCAGGTCTTGATTCTTTACTGGAGTACAGATTCGAGACCTGACCTCGACGAATCCGACCTCGACGAATCCTTCATCAGATCAACGACTTACATCCCCAAGAGTCTTCGGATCGTTGGGCCGGAGCGGACCCCGCCCTCATGCTGGTCCCCGTTCCCACGCTGCAACTTGCTCCCGCATGAGGGCTGATCTAGACTCGCGGGCTCCGCCCATGCCCCGAGGACGGGACGTTCCGAAGGTTCTTTGTTTTTTTTCGAAAGGAAAGGAGAGCTATGACGAGATTCCCCAGAATGGTTTTCAGCATCGTTGCTTCGTGTCTTCTGGCCTTCCTCGCCGGCGCCGCCCTGGCGCAGGAGACGCAGACGAGGACCGTGAACTTCGAGATCATCTCGGTCACGGGCAACACGATCGTCTACCGGGACCAGACCGGCACGACCAAGGAGTTCGTTGCGCCCGCGGACTTCAAGCTCACCATGGAAGGCAAGGAGCTGGGGGTGGCCGATCTGAAGGCGGGAATGAAGGGAACCGCTACGGTTACGACGCGAACGGTCATGAAGCCCGTGACCGTCACCGAGGTGCGCAACGGCGAAGTCCTCGCCGTCTCCGGCAACGCCATCATCGCGCGCGGCCAGGACGGCACGCCGAAGAAGTTCACCCAGGCAGACGTCAAGAAGCGCAACGCGAAGCTCTATCGTGAGGGTGTAGAAGTCGAGCTCGGACAGTTTCGCGTCGGCGACAGGCTGACCGCGACGTTCGTCACCGACTACGCGCCCCAGACGGTTACCGATCGGGAGGTCAAGGCCATGGTCGAGGCCCCGGCGGCCGCTGCGGCCCCGGCGGCGGCTCCGGCCGCG
>JBOGJK010000109.1:0-2372 GCA_050745345.1 Thermoanaerobaculia bacterium | reverse complement strand
CTGCCTGGAGCGGGCCCGCGCGGCCCGGGCGGCGGGCGCCGCGGCCGTCATGGCGAGCCCGCCCCGGATGCCGAAGTTGAACTCCGACGCCGTGGCGCGGCACTTCGCGGCGCTCGCGGCGGCGGTGGACCTGCCGATCGTCGTGCAGGACTACCCGCCGGTCTCGGGCTATGCCATGGAGCCGGCGCTGCTCGTCCGAATCGCCCGCGAGATCCCCGCGGCGCGCACGATCAAGCTCGAGGACGCGCCGACACCCTACAAGACGGCGCGGATCCTGGAGAAGGCCGACGGGATCGCGCTCTCGATCCTCGGGGGCCTCGGCGGCATGTATCTGCTCGAGGAGCTCGCCGCCGGCGCGGCGGGAGTCCTGACCGGGGTTGCGTACCCCGAGATCCTCGTCGAGATCGTGCGCCTCTTCCGCGCCGGCCGGCGCGAGGAGGCGGGCGAGATCTTCTATCGCAGCGTCGCGCTCATGCGCTTCGAGTTCCAGGAGGGGATCGGGATGGCGATCCGCAAGGAGATGCTGCGCCGGCGCGGGGCGATCGCGCACGCCGCGGTGCGCCTCCCGGCGCCCCCGCTCGACGTCTCGACGGGCGAGGCGCTCGACCGCCTGCTCGCGTGGGTAGAGAAGGCCAGGGAGAAGTCATGGACCTCGGCCTGAAGGGAAAAGTCGCCATGGTGGCGGGCGCCTCACGGGGCCTCGGGTTCGCCGTGGCCCGCGCGCTCGCGGGCGAGGGTGCCATCGTGTCGATCTCTTCGCGCCAGGCGGGCGCGATCGAGGCGGCCGCGGCGAAGATCCACTCGGAAACTGACGCGCAGATCCTGGCCGTCGCCGCCGACGTGCGCAACGCCCGGTCGGTCGAGGCCTGGCGCAACGAGACGCTGGCGCGCTTCGGGCGCCTCGATCTGCTCTTCACCAACTCGGGGGGGCCGCCGGCGGGCAAGTTCGAAGAGTTCGACGACGCGGCGTGGCAGAACGCCTTCGAGCTGCTCGTCCTCTCGGTGGTCCGGATGGTCCGTCTGGCGATCCCGCCGATGCGAAAGGGGGGCGGGGGCTCGATCGTGGTCTCCACCTCCTCGTCGGTCAAGGAGCCGATCCCGAACCTCGTTCTCTCGACCGCGCTACGGGCCTCGGCGGCCTCGCTGGCGAAGACGCTCGCCCTGGAGCTCGCGCCCGACCGGATCCGCGTCAACCACCTGATCCCGGGGCGCCTCGCGACGGACCGCGTCCGGGAGCTCGACGAGATCAACGCGAAGAAGGCGGGGGTCCCGCTCGCGGAGCAGCAGAGACGCGCCGCCTCCGCGATCCCGCTCGGCCGTTATGGAGAGCCCGCAGAGTTCGGGCGTGCCGCGGCCTTCCTGCTCTCGGATGCCGCCTCGTATCTGACCGGCGCGACGCTGCAGGTGGACGGCGGCGCGATCCACAGCGTGCTGTAGCTGGAGGCAACGTCATGAGCGTGGTGAGGAGCGCCCTGCTCGCCGCGTCGGAGAGCCGGTTCCTCCGCGAACGGGCCACCCGCGTTGGCTTCATCCGCGCCGCCGTCCGGCGCTTCATGCCGGGCGAGGACGTCCAGTCCGCGCTCGACGCCTCGCGGGCGCTCGGCATCGGGACGGTCCTGACGCGGCTGGGAGAGAACCTGACGAGTGCGAAAGAAGCCGAGGAGGTCACGCAGCACTATCTCGACGTGCTCGACCGCGTGAAGCGGGCGGGGCTGGACACCGAGATCTCGGTCAAGCCCACCCAGCTCGGCCTCGACTTCTCCCGGGAGGAGTGCGAGCGCCACCTGCACGCCTTGATCGAGCGCGCGAAGGCGCAAGACAACTGGATCTGGGTCGACATGGAGTCGACCGCGTACACGGACGTGACGCTGGAGATCTACCGGCGGGCGCGCGAGCGCTTCCCGAACACGGGACTCTGCGTGCAGTCGTACCTCTACCGGACGGCAAAGGACGTCGAGTCGCTGATCGCGCAGGGGGCCGGCGTGCGCCTGGTCAAGGGCGCCTACAGGGAGCCTCCCGACAAGGCGTATCCGAAGAAGAGCGATGTGGACGAGAATTTCTACAGGCTCGCGACGATGCTTCTCTCCCCCGAGGCCCGCGCGAAGGGAGTCCGCGCGATCTTCGGCACGCACGACCCGGTCTTGATCCGCCGCATCGAGGATTTCGGGCGCAGGGAGAAGCTTCCGACCGAAGCGCTCGAGTTCCAGATGCTCTACGGCATCCGGAAGCAGGAGCAGGAGCGGATCGAGAAGGCGGGCTACAAGTTCCGGGTGTTGATCTCCTACGGCGACGCCTGGTGGCCCTGGTACATGCGGCGGCTGGCCGAGCGGCCGGCCAACATGCTCTTCGTCGTCAAGACGATGTTCGCGCGA
>JBOGJK010000108.1:0-4528 GCA_050745345.1 Thermoanaerobaculia bacterium | reverse complement strand
GGCGGCGTCCCGGGCGTTCTCGTCCTCTGACGTGGGAACGCCGCTTCCGCGGGCGGGCCCGATCGACCAGCCCGTGATTCCCTCGATGTGCCCTTCGATCCACCAGCCGTCTAGGATGCTGAGGCTCGGGACGCCGTTGTGCGCGGCCTTCATCCCCGAGGTCCCCGACGCTTCGAGCGGCGGCAGAGGCGTGTTGAGCCACAGATCCACTCCCGCAGTCAGAAGCCGCGCCAGGCCCATGTCGTAGTCCTCGAGGTAGACGATGGCGACGTCGCCACGCAGTTCTTCCGCCGCGCGGAAGAGCCGCCGAATCAATTCCTTGCCCGGCTCGTCCCTCGGGTGCGCCTTGCCGGCGAAAAGGAGCTGGATCGGCCCGGCCGTCTTCGAGATCCGGACGAGCTTCGAGGCGTCGGACACGATCAGGTCGGCTCGCTTGTATGCCGTGGCCCGTCGCGCGAAACCGATCGTGAACGCATCCGTGGGAAGGCGGAGTGAGGTCCGACTGGCGACTTCGGCGAGGAGCTGCGTCTTGGCCTCGACGTGCGCGGCCCAGATGTCCGCCGCAGGAATCTTGACGGCGTACCGGAGCGAGAAGGGGTCGCGCGCCCACCCCGATATGTGGCGGTCGTAGAGGGCGCGAAAGCTGTCGCAAGTCCAGGTGAAGGAGTGCACGCCGTTGGTGATGGAGTCGATCGGGTAGCCAGGGAACATCCTCTGCGAGATTTCGCCATGCCGCTTGGCCACGCCGTTGACGTAGCGCGAGAGGTTCAGTGCGAGCAGGGTCAGGTTGAAGCGGTCGGGCCCCCCCAGCATTCGCAGCTCTTCGAAGGGAATCGGCTCACCGAGCACTTCCTGGACGAGCTCGTAGGAGAACTCGTCGTGCCCGGCCGGGACGGGCGTGTGGGTGGTGAAGACGCATCGCTTCTTCACGTCATCCATACCGATGGCAATGGCCTTCGGTTCCGGCTCTCGCGCGAGTAGCTCCAGAGCCAGCAGGCTCGCGTGCCCCTCGTTCATGTGAAACCGCTCGATCCCGGAGTAGCCCAGCGCCCCCAGCATCCGAACGCCACCGATCCCGAGCAGGATCTCCTGAGACAGGCGATATCGCTCATCGCCCCCATACAGGAGCGCCGTAAGCGAGCGATCTGGCTCGTCATTCTCTTCAAGGTCGGTGTCGAGGAGAATCAGCGGCACGATGTAACCGCTCGCTCCGACGACGTCATGGCGCCAGGCCCGGACGGCAACGGTTCGCTGCCCGATCCGCACCTCGGCGCGGGCCGGGAGTCGACGCGCGAAATCCGAGGGGTTCCAGACGATCGGACGCTCCGACTGGTTTCCCTGACCGTCGAGGCTCTGGTCGAAGTAGCCCCTCCTGTAAAGGAGGGTCACGCCGACGGCGGGGATCTTGAGGTCTGCGAAAGACTTCAGGGTGTCCCCGGCCAGGACGCCGAGGCCTCCGCTGTACGTCGGCATCCTCGAATCGACGGCCACCTCCATGGAGAAATAGGCAATGCGCCGCGCCGCCGGATCGACGTCCGCATCGGTCGGCTTCGGCTCGTTCAATGCCTGCTGGGGGTCTGCCCGGAATCTGTTCCGACAGAAGTCGGAGCAGAAGAAGTAGGTCCGCCCGTGGTATTCGGCCGAAAGACTCTTCTCCGGGTCGATCATCATGCCGCATACCGGGTCTCGGATGAGATGAGTCACGGGTGCACCTTCCCGGCGCCGGGCAAAACGCGACGGGTCTCACGGCCAATCGTGAGTTCTTCCCGGGTCCGGATCGCCAGGATGCGGGCGGGCGAGTCTGCACGGGAGATGTCCGCGTCCGGCCGGCAAGTATCGTTAGCGACGGGATCGAGCTGCAGGCCGAGGCACTCGAGGCCTTCGCAAACGGAGGCGCGCAACCGCGCCGCGTGCTCGCCAACCCCCGCCGTGAAGACAAGCGCGTCGAGTTCCCCGAGCGTCACTGCGAGACTTCCAATCGCCGACCGAATCCGGTCCGCGTCGATCTCGAGAGCCGTTCGCACGTCTCCCCCCAGTGCGGCGGCCTCGACGCACATCGTCTTCATCTGGGGGTCGTAGACTGCCCACGCCGCGCCCTTTTCGTTGATGCACCTGGCCGCGCGGTGGCCGTGCCCCTCCCTGACCCCCTTGGCGCCGGAATGGGTATCCGTCACCCAGCCGGAGTTCACGACGTGCTCTTCCTCCTTATCCCCCGCCTTTTCCCGCGCGGCAGTCACGGAGGACATACCGAGGGCAACCGCCCCGACCGAGCAGCGGGAAATGAACTCTCTTCCTGTTGCTCGTTCTCCTTTCCTTCCTTCTTTCTGTCTCTCTTTCGATCATCACTTACCGCACGTCTTTTGCGAACGGGTGTATCCCAGACTCTCACGATGGTCTCCCTTCTGTTCTGAGCAATGCGAATGGCCGCTCTCTTAGCTCTTGATGAGTCTGTTATAGAGACTGACGGAGACCGCCGCGAAGAGGGCGGCGACCAGGCTCCAGACGATCAGCCCGGCGAGAAACCCTCCAAGGCTCATCGACCAAGGGATCCTCGAAGCATCCACGTGAAAGAGATAGCCGGTAAGCCTGACCGCGGGTCCCGGCGCGAGGGCGCCGATTGCCGTGCAGACGAACCAGGCGATGGCGGTGCCGAGGCCAACGGCGAGGGCAATGGCGCGCGTATCGAGTCTCATGATCTCCTCCTTGAAGGCTGAGCCGTCAAACCTGATTCGTTCGAGGACTGCTTCGTCATAGTCAAGCTCCGGCAGTTCAGATCTCACGAGCCCGGTGCGTGAGCTCGATCGTCCGCTCATCCGCTCGGCAGCAGAGGTCGGTGCCGTCGCATCCCGATGATCCGTGCGGCCGACCGTGATCCGAACTATTCGGGATGGTGTTCGGAGTGACCATCCTTTGTCGGCTTCTTTGGCTCACCCTGCGGTCCCGCCATCTCCGTCATCATCGGACATTGGGACAGTGACTCCATCATCCCCTTCATCATGCCCATGTGCATGTGCTGCATCATGTGGCGCATCATCTCCGGCTGCATCGCCATCATCTGGCGTCGCATCTCCTTGCGCTGGAGGACGAGCTCGTTCACCACGGCAGCGATCGCATCCACTTTCTTGCTTCCCTTCGCCGCGTTCATCTTCTTGACCAGGTCGTCGAGCCGGGAGTCCATCGCTTCCATTTTGGCCATCATCTCTTTATGCCTGGCCATCATCGACTCATCCATCATGCCTTCGGTCATCATGCCCGGCTTGGCCTTCTCTTCCATTCGCCCGCCGCCCGGGGCCGGGGGCGTCGGCTGCTGGGCCTGCGTCGGCGCCACCGCGGCGAGGAACGAGAACATGAAGGGCGAAACCAACTTCCTGAGCTTCATCGGGCTCTCCTTTCGTGATCCAACGACTCAAGAGCATTCCGGTTCAGAGAAGGGTGCGGCCTCATTGCGACGACCCCCTCGGCCCGGTCGAATCGGGGTGCGCGAGCACTGTGTCGGCTTTGCCGTCGTTAACGAGACTCCGAAGGGCGCGAACGCTCTCCTGGTCGAGCTTCGTTCCTTCTTTGGCGAGCATCCACGCCAAAACGCTTCTTGCGTCCATCGCGGGCTTGTATGACCGGGCATCGGTCAATGCGGAGAAGACGTCCGCCACCCGAAGGATCCGTGCCTCCACCGGTATCTGGTCACCACGAAGGCCGCGGGGGTAACCCGAGCCGTCGGGGCATTCGTGATGTGAGAGAACGATCTCGGCGATCTCCCGGGTGCCATGGATCGGCCGCAGGATCTCCGCGGCGAGGACGGGATGGCGCTCGATCTTTGTGCGTTCCTCGGGCGTGAGGTGTTCGGGCTTGAAGAGAATGTCGTCGCGCACGCCGATCTTCCCCACGTCGTGCATCATGGAGGCCAGGCGAAGGCGTTCCAGCGGTTCGCCGGAAAGGCCCCGGCGCCTTCCGATCTCGACGGCCAGGCGCGCGACGCGCTCGCTGTGCTCCCGCGTGTACTCGTCTCGGAATCCCAGGGCGTTGGCGAGGCTCGCGATTCCCTCGACGATGGCCTCACGCTGCGCGCGCCGCTCCGCCTCCAGACGGCGGGACCGCTCGCGCTCCTGCCGGTCGACGAGAATACCCGAGACGGCGCCGACGACAAGGTAGACGCCGATCATGGCGAACTGGTTGGCGTTCTCCATCGGCTGCTTCGGCCATGAGAGCAAGATGTGGCCGAGGTATGCCGCGGAAACCGCGAGAGAAGCCATGATGCCGCCACGAGCCCCGAACCAGAGGGCGCCGGCGATGATCGGCAGGAGATACAGACCCCGAAAGACGACATGGATCACGTGCAGGCGATGGGTGCCCACGCCCACCGCGAGGTGCGTCGACGAGAGGAGCAGGATAGACACAACCACAGCCCATCTTTTGGTCCTCTCGGTGAACTCTCGGCGGCTCTCGGGCCCGAGAGGGGCGCGCTCGACCGGGCGCCCCGCTCGGCGCAAGACAAGGGTCAAGACGAAAGGAATCGAAACCCACTGAAGAA
>JBOGJK010000107.1:0-1615 GCA_050745345.1 Thermoanaerobaculia bacterium | reverse complement strand
CGTCCTGATCGATGCGCTGACGGGGCCCCGCCGCTCGGCGGCCCGGCTGCGCGCCGCCATCGAGCGCGGCGAGCGGATTCTGATCCCGACGCTGGTCCTCTACGAATGGCTGCGAGGGCCGCGGCGTGAGGAAGAGATCGCGGCCCAGGAGGCTCTGTTTCCGGGCTCGAACGCGGTCGTCTTCGGGAACGACGAGGCCTCTCTGGCGGCCAGTCTCTATCGGATCGTAAGGAGTCCGCGAGGCCGCGAGATCGATCTCGCGATCGCGTCCTGCGCGCTGACCCACCGCGCGGCGCTCTGGACGCTCAACCCGCGGGACTTCTCGGACGTCCCTCATCTGCGGCTCATCGAAGCGGGTCCCGGCTGAGCGTCACCGGGATTGGTTGCCACTTCCGCCGCCGCGCCCTCGACGAGGAAGAGGCCAGACATCCCGCGAGAAGTTGTGGGCACAAGACTTTCCATCGGGCGTCAGCATCAGACTCGCGTTCCAAATGCCTGCGGGGTCCTGCGGCAAGATCGTTTTCCACGGCTCCCGCCGCCCTGGATACCTCGATCCGAAGGACCCGGAAGGGCCGGTATTCCTGGCTCGGACCGCAGACGAAACGGCTGTCAGAGCTCCACTTCCTCCAGATGACCTCCGTTTGCGTCTGCGCTCTTAGAGCTGGGAGGCGCCGCCAGCGCTTCCCGAAAGCAGGAGACGCTTGCCGACGGGAAAGAACGTCACCTCGTCATCGAAGGAGGTCCCGGTCGTTCTGGGAAACTCCGTTACGGCGACAGGGCCAGCGTTATCCGAACCGCCTCCTCGACCTCGAGAATCTCGTCGCGAGAGAGGGTCCCAATCCGAGTTCGAAGGCGAGACTTGTCGATCGAGCGAATCTGGTCGCCCAGGACTCGCCCCGGAGCGCCGCGAACCTCGATGCGAGCCTCGCCGGGATAGAGAGATTCGACGTTGCTCGTAACAGGAAGCACGACCACCCGGGAGCCGTACCGATCGCACGAATCGTTCGAGATCACGACGGCCGGCCGGGTCTTGCGGACCTTGGTCCCGCGCGCCGGATCCATGGCGACCCAGAAGATCTCGCCGCGGCGGGGCGGGCGCTTCATCGAGGCCAGCCCTCGACCTCCGTCGACGACCAGTCCGCGCTCACTCTCTCACGCCATCGCTCCCGGCTTGCCGCCCGATAGGCGGCATCGAGGGTCCGGCGGTCCGGAAAGAGCCGCGCGCGGACTGAGGCCTCGATGAACGAGCTGATCCCCTTGGCAGGCAGCTCCTTCTTCAGGCGCTTGTAGAGATCCTCGTCGAGCGTGATGTTCAGCCGGACGGGCAATGGTCATCCTCCGCTTTGTCGTTGCTGTATTATATACAGCATTCAGTCTTGCCCGGTGCCTGACCCCATCACCTCAGGCCACTGCCCTCCCGACCTCGGCGTCTCTCGATTCCGAGACAGGAGAAGCAGGCTGGGATGCGCCCAGGGCGAAGCGGAGCCGGGAGCCACGACTCACGGCTTGACGCGCCTCTTCTGGAGATGTACATTTCATATGTACATAATGGGAGACTCCCCCATGCCGACCGTAAGCATCAAGGAAGCGCGAGAAAACCTGAGGTCCCTTCTCG
>JBOGJK010000106.1:0-1713 GCA_050745345.1 Thermoanaerobaculia bacterium | reverse complement strand
ATCGGGTCGGTCTCGCGGCGGTCGCGCTGCCAGACCGGCAGCCCCGCCAGATCCAGCATGTTCAGAATATTCGAGTAGTTCAGCTCCGCCTGGAGCGAGAACCCGAGCACGTCGAAGTCCGCGGCCGGGGCGAAAGACTCGGTCGTGAAGAGAGGGATGCCGGCCTCGCGCATCTTCCGCTCGAGATCCACCCACGGCGCATAGACCCGCTCGCACGCGAACTCCGGGCGCCGGTTGACCAGCTCGTAGAGTATCTTCAGCCCCGTGTGACTCATCCCGATCTCGTAGGTGTCGGGGAAGGCGAGGGCGACCGTCACCGCGCAGGAGGAGAGGTCCTTTCGCGTGACGTTGCGCTCGAGGCCGATGTAGCGCCCGGGCTTCTCCACCGCCGGGAGCAGCGGGTCGAGCCGGGGGCGCAGCGAGGCGTAGCGCATGCGAACCCACAATTCTAGCCGGAAGACGGGAGACGGAAGACGGGAGACGAAAAGAGCCGCTCGTCTACCGTCTTCCGCCCACCGCCTCCCGGCCCCTCAGGCGTATTTGAACCCCGTCCCCGTGTTGAAGAGGACGATCCGGCTCCCGCGGTCGAGCCGCCCTTCCTCGGCCAGCTTCTTCGCCGCCGCCCAGGTGGCTGCCCCCTCCGGCGCCACGAAGAGACCTTCCGCCCCCCCGATCTCCCGCTCCGCCTGCCGCATCTCCTCGTCAGTCACGGACACGGCGTCGCCCCCTGAGGCGCGGATGTCGCGCAGGATGAGGAAATCCGCGAAGGCCTTGGGAACCCGAAGCCCCGAGGCGTAGGTCTGCGCGTTCTCCCACTTCTCCGACACGTCCCTACCTTGCTCGAAGGCCCTCGGGATCGGCGCGCAGCCGGCGGCCTGGACCGCAATCATGCGGGGTCGCTTCCCCCCGATCCAGCCCAGCTCCTCCATCTCCTCGAACGCCTTCCACATGCCGATCAGGCCCGTGCCGCCTCCAGTCGGATACACGATCGCATCCGGAAGCTCCCAGCCGAGATCCTCGGCGATCTCGTAGCCCATCGTCTTCTTACCCTCGACGCGGTACGGCTCCTTGAGCGTAGAGACGTCGTGCCACCCCTCCCGGGCGGCTCTCTCTGCGACGAGCTTGCCGCACGCGTCGATCAGGCCGTCCACCAGCGTGATTCTGGCTCCGTAGCGTTCGCACTCGAGAGTGAAGAGCCGCGGGGTGTCCCGAGGCATGAAGACGTGGCACTCGATACCGGCCTTCGCGGCGTAGGCCGCCGCCGCGCCTCCGGCGTTGCCGGCCGTGGGGAGCGCGATCTTCGAGTGGCCGAGCTCCTTGGCGCGCGAGACCGCGGCCGAGAGGCCGCGCGCCTTGAAGGAGCCGGTCGGATTGCCTCCCTCGTCCTTGATCCAGAGGTCGGTGAAGCCGGCCGCGCCGCCGAGACTGTCCGCGCGCAAGAGCGGCGTGCCGCCCTCACCGAGCGTGACGATGTTGCCGGGGTCTTCCACCGGCATCATCTCGTGCCAGCGCCAGATCGTGCGAGGGCGCGCGGCGGCCGTCGCGCGGTCGAGCGGTCTCGGGTGGTAGCGGGCGAAGAGCGGGCCGCCGCAGTTGCCGCAGAGGTTCCGCCGTCCGTCGCGCTCGAACTGCGAGCCGCAACGCGTGCAGCAGAGATGGGCCAGGAAAGAGACCACGAAGACTACCTTAACGCGCCTCGGGGCACACGGGAGG
>JBOGJK010000105.1:0-5539 GCA_050745345.1 Thermoanaerobaculia bacterium | reverse complement strand
ACCTCCGGCCGCGCGAAGCAGTAGACCTGGTCGTGGAAGAGCGGCAGCACCAGCGCTTCCCGGGCGATTCGTTCCTCGACCTGCCGGTAAATGGTGTGGCGAACGCGCGGATCGGTCTCCGCGCGCCCCCGCTCGGCCAGTTGATCCAGGTCCCGGTCGCCCACGTAGCGGCCCAGCAAGTGCGCCTCCGAGTGCAGAACGCCGTGGACGAACGTGTCCGCGTCGGGATAGTCCGCGTTCCAGCGTCCCACGTTCAGGTCGGTCTCACCCTTTCGGCTGAGCTCGAGGTACTCGGCCATCGTCCTGTTCATCGGCCGGATCAGAAATCCGATCTCGCGGAACGCCTCCGTGAGCTCCCGGGCAAAAGCCGAGAACTCGCCGAAGAAGATCGGGTGGACGGCGGCCGAGAGCTCGACTTTCTCCCGCGACACCGTCGCCTGCGCCGAGCTGTCCGGGCCGGCCGAGGCGCCCGATGCCCCGGCTGCGGAGCTCGAGCCGGCGGCGGAGTAGCCGAGAAGGCCCGGCGGGATGAGGCCATGAGCCGGAATGGCCAGCCGTCCCAGCGTCCGGCCGACGAATCCAGCGACGTCGACCGCCCGGAACAGGCTTTGGCGCAGCTCCCTGTCGGTCAGGGCTCCCCGGTGCCGGTTGAAAGCGACGAAGTAGGTCGTCAGCCTGGGGCTTTCCCGGTAGCCCGAGGCGAACCGGGGATCGTGGCGGAGGGTTTCGACGTCGGCCGGGAGCAGGTCCGACGCGAGCGAGAACCGGCCGGCCAGGAACTCGTCGCGGATCTCCTCGGGCGAAACACCGAAACGAAAGACGATGCCTTCGCTTCGCGGGTAGCCCTCTCGCCAGTAGTGCGGATTGCGTTCGAGCTCGAGCCGCCGGCCAGGCTCGAAGCTGACGACCCGGAAGGGGCCCGTGCCGACGGCGCCCTCACGCACGCTCGGTCCGATGACCCCGGTCCCCTCCGGAACAATCCCCGTCGGCGTGTACGAGAGCAGGGCCGGGAAGAAGGAGACGGGCTTCTCCAGGTCGATGAAGAACTCCGTTCGCGAGACGATGTGGAACCCCTCGAGATCTGTCGCGGCGCCCTCGAGAAGCCGCGCCGCGCCCCGGACGGGAGACAGCAACCCTCGGGCGCCGCTCTGTGCGGTGAGCAGCAGCCGCTCGAAGGAGTAGCGGACGTCGCGGGCGGTGAGCCTTCGCCCGTCGTGAAACCGCACGCCCGGGCGGAGCCGGAACCGAAACCGCGTGGCCTCGTTCTCCATGGTGACCTCGGAGGCGAGCCACGGAACGATCCGCGTGCCCTCGGCCGCCCAGGTCAGCGGCTCGAAGACCGCTGGATGCACTTCGGAGTCCTCCGCTGTGGCGCTGAGCGCGGTGTCGAAGCTCCGGACGACGCCCGCGATCGGCACGTTCAGGATCCCGCCGCCGGCCTGCCGTTCGGTGGCCGCCCGGACCGCCTGCGCCTGCGCCTTTCCAACTTCGGCGTAGTTGACGTAGGGAGCGATGCTCCGAAGTTGGAGGCCCCGGACGTTCGCGCTGGCGATGCGGTAATCCACGTCGTGGAAGAGCGGCACGAGGATCGCGGAATCCAGCAGCACGTGCTCGAACTTCCGGTAGAGATCCTCCCGGGCGGCCGGACGGCCCTCGGAGCGGGCCTCCTCCAGGATCAGGTCGGTCTCCGGCGAGGAAAAGTAGGTGCGCAGGGAACCGTTGCCGGAGTGAAAGAGGGTGAAGGTGAAGTTATCGGGGTCGTCGTAGTCGGCGATCCAGCGTCCGAGCAGAATGTCGACGCCCCTTTCCGCGTGCCAGGACTCGAGAAACTCGGGCATCGACTTCGTGACGACCTCGACCTCCACGCCGAGCTGTGCCCAGATCCGAAAGAGCGCCTGCGTCAGTGCGGAGTACTGGTTCTGAAGGATCGGATGCACGGAGGCCCTGAGCCGGACGGGCAGCGGCAGTCCCGTGGCGCGGATCATCTCGATCGCCCGCTCGCGCGGCACGTGGGCCTGCCGCCTTCCGGGGTCGTGTCCGAGAATTCCGGGAGGGATCACGCCCGTCGCGGGCAGGGCGAAGCGCCCCAGCGCGCCCCAGACCAGGTCCTGCGTCCGCACGCTGCTCGCGAGCGCCTGCCGGAGAGCGAGGTTCGATCCGGCGGCGGTGCCCGCGTGGAACGTGACGAAGTAGGAGTTCTTCTTGGGCGTCTCGACCAGGCCCGCGCGGAATCGGGGCTCGCGCAGGATGGCCTCGAGGTCCTGCGGCAGAAGGTCCCGCGCCAGGTCCAGCTTTCCTGACCGGAGACCCTCCGCGATCGCGGCCGCCGAGAGAGAGACCCGAAACTCGATTTGGTCGAGGCGCGCGGGCTCCTTCCAGGAGCCGGGATTGCGCTCGAGGACGACCCGATCGGCGTTCTGGAGCAGCTTGCGAAACGGCCCGGTGCCGAGCATCGCCGGCGCCCCGTCCCCTTCCGGGCCGACGGCGGCGATGCCCGTGCGCGGGTCGGAGAGGAGGGACGGGAAGATCGGGAGCGGGTCTCGAAGCCGGATCTCGATTTCCCGGTTCCCCGGCGCCGTGATTCCGGAGACCTCTCCGGTCTTTCCCTCCAGGTACTCCGAGACCCCGAGGATGGCGACGAAAGCCGCCGGCATCTGGTTTCGGGAGAGCCGGATCGCTCGCTCGAGGGAGGCCTTGACGGCGGAGGCGGACAGGGCTGTGCCGTCCGAAAAGACGACGCCGGACCGCAAATGGAGCCGCACCGTCCGCGCGTCCTCCTCGAGAGCCCACCGCTCGCACAGGCCCGGAGCGAGGTTGCCCTGCGCGTCGGTGGTCACGAGCGTCTCGAAAACGTTCGCGAGGACCTCCTGCTCCTCGTTGGTCCCGTAGGTCCCGGGCTCGGTCGCGGCGATGGGATTGGCCACGGCCACCGTCAGCGTCCCGCCTCGCGGGGCGTCGATCTCGGCCGCTTTGTCCCGGGGCGAAAGCCCCTCGATCTCCTGCTGGTACGCCGCGGCCCTCGCGTACTCGCCGCGGAGATTGGCGAGCGTCGCCGTGAGCGAAAGCAGTTTCGCGAGGTGCTCGGACTCTGCGCTCCCGCGCGCCGCCTCGAGTCCCCGTTCGGCCCACCGCCGGGCCTCGTCGATCCGGCGAGACTGCCACGCGGTCTCCGCGGCGAACAGGATCGCGTGGAGGGATCGCCGGGGCTGCTTCTCCTCCTCGAGCACCCGGACGGCCGTTTCCGCTTCGCGCAGAGCCCCGTCCACGTTGCCCGCCAGCCGCTGGCCCTGGGCCAGCAGGAGCCGAGCGTCTCCCTCGAGGGCCCGCTCGCCGGTCCACTCCTCGTCTTCCAGGAAATCGAGGGCGATCTTCGCGACGCGGACCGTCTCTTCCGGGCTGAAGGAGTCGAGCGACTTCTGCGCGAGCTTGAGCGCGTACTCGACCGTCTTCTCCGGGACGTCGGCCTGCGAGAAGTGGTGGACGAGGTCGGGATAGATGCGCTCGAGCCTTCCCGCGTAGCGCTGCTCGATCAGCTCGGCGTACTTCCGGTGGAGGGAGCGGCGCTTGCGGCGGGCGAGCGCGCCGTACAGAACGTCGCGGACGATCCCGCTCGAGAACGTAAGCCGGTCGCCGCGCGACTCCCGCTCCTCCTCGAGGATTCCCTCGCGCATCAGCCGGTCGATGGCGTCGTCCAGGCTCTTCGTTTCCGCGAGCGTCTCGAGGTCCCGCGCATCGAAGGTCTTGCCGAGCACCGAGGCGACCGAGAGAAGGTCGCGAAGCTCCTGCGGCAACCGCTCCATCCGCTTCTCGACGGCCTGCTGAATCGTCGCCGGCAGGGCGTCCGCCGAGATGGCCGCTCCTCGCGAGAAGCTCCAGTCTCCCGTGTCGCTCTTCGCGATGCCGCCGGACTCGACGAGCGAGCGGATCAGCTCCTTGGTGAAAAACGGGTTGCCTTCCGTCGCATCCCGGAGCCGCTGGGCAAGGTCGTTCGAGACCTTCGGCGCCCCGACGAGCGACTCGACCAGCGTCCGGTGCTCGGAAGGAGAGAACGGCGGGAGCGTCAGAGAGACGAAGCGCTGGTCGTCCGCGAAGGAGTCGAGCATCCGGATGAGCGGGTGCCGTTTGTCGGTCTCCGTCTGCCGGTAGCTGCCGACGATGAGGGTTGGCGTCGGCCTCAGCCGGCGGACGATGTACTGGAGCGCCTCGATCGAGATCTCCGCCCCGTGGAGGTTCTCGAGGATCAGGAGGAGCGGCTTGCCCCCCGCAATGCGAGTCAGCGTGCGCGCGAGGAGCTCGAAGATCTGGATCCGGTCCTCGGCCTTCTTCTCCTCTGCCTCGGCCGCCGCCCGGGTCTCGCCGCTGACGGCCGCGCGCAGCTCGCCGATCTCCGAGAGCTGGGGAAAGAGGGCGATCAGCTCCGCCGCGAGGTCGGAGAAGTCGGGGCGCCCGGAGGAGGAGCTGCCCGGGTCGCGAGACAGGAAGTAGTCCTCGATGAGCTCGCAGAAGCCCTGGTAGGAAAAGGACCGGTCCTGCTCGACGAAGCGGCCGTAGAGGGCGCGGACCTTGCGCACCCGGGCCAGGTTCTTGAGCTCTTCGAGCAGGCGCGTCTTGCCGATGCCCGGCTCGCCCGCCACGACGGCGAACTGGCAGTCGCCCGCGATCGAGGCGTTCAACCTGCGCTGCAGCTCGGCAAACTCCTTCTCGCGCCCGATGAACGCGGACGCCGCGGGGCGAGGGATCGTCCGGCTGGTGGAGAGAACGAGCGACATTCGGAACTCGTCGCTGGCCAGGCTCGACTTGTGGCGGCGCAGCGCCTCGGCGATCTGCCCGGCTTTCTGGGGGCGCTTGCCCGGGTCCTTCTCGAGACAGCGCAGGACGATGTCCTGGAGCTCCTCCCGGATCTCCGCGCCCAGAGCGCGCGGCGGCTGGGGAATCTCGTGGACGATGCGGTACAGGATCGACTGCACGTCTCCGGTGAACGGCGGCTCCCCGACGAGGCATTCGTAGAGGACGACCCCGAGCGAGTAGATGTCCGAGCGGCCGTCGAATGCGCGCGAGGAGACCTGCTCGGGGGAGAGATAGGCGACGGTGCCGACCAGAGTGCCCGTCTTGGTCAGCCGGGATTCGGAGGCCGTGTGCGCGAGGCCGAAGTCCATCACGCGAACCCGGACGCCGGAGCCCTCTTCGCGGGTGACCATGATGTTGGCCGGCTTGATGTCGCGGTGCACGACGCCGCGCGAGTGGCTGTAGTCGAGCGCGTCGGCGACCTGGATGCCGATGTCGACGACGTCGCCCAGGCACAGCGTCTGGTCCCGGAGCAGGCGCGACAGGTTCGTTCCGGAGACGACGGGCATCACGAAGAAGAGCGAGCCCTCGTGCCGCCCGAGGTCGTGGATCGGCACGATAGCCGGGTGATCCATCTGTCCAACGACCTGCGCCTCGCGCTGGAAGCGCTCCTCGAGCTCGGAGGTCAGATCCGTCGAAGACATGAGCTTGACGGCGACCTCGCGGTTGAGGACGGGATCGCGCGCCCGGTAGA
>JBOGJK010000104.1:0-1909 GCA_050745345.1 Thermoanaerobaculia bacterium | reverse complement strand
GGGGACGATCCGCGCCAACTGCTTCAAGACCTCTTCGATGATGCTCTCCAGCCGGGCCGCGCGGTTGACCGCTTCCAGCACGTCGCGCAGGGTCTCTGCCTCCACCCGGCGTTCGCGCTCGGTCTCCACCGTCGACCCGGGGTCCATGCGCCGCTCCCGGCCCAACTCCTCGCGGACCGCCTCCGCCACTTCGGCGCGGGCCGCATCCGGCAGGTGCGCAAGCCTCTTCTCGATCTCGCGGATCAATCGGTCGCTGTTCATCGGGCAGGGCGCAGTTTAGCAGCGTTCTCCCGCGGCCGGCGCGGCCGGGGGGATGGCGTGCGGTAGAAGTGGCGGAGGGCGAGGGACTCGAACCCCCAAGGGCCGTAAAGCCCGGGAGCTTTCAAGGCTCCTGCCTTACCAGTTAGGCTAGCCCTCCTTGGCCGACGCGAGCCGATCGCTGGCGGTTCCCGGCTTCTCCGGATGGTAGCAGAGCCGCAAAGAGCGAGGTGGCGGAGAGGGGGGGATTCGAACCCCCGGTACAGGCTTTAGTCCCGTACAACAGATTAGCAATCTGCCCTGTTCAGCCACTCCAGCACCTCTCCGCACGCGAGGGCACCCACCGAACGTCCGGCGGGAGCGGCCAGACCGGTAGGGTAACATGGAGCCCTTTCCCCATGGGCCGAAGCTCCTCGCGACGCTCCGCGCAAAAGCGCGCGCCGGCCGCTCCCGAATCCGCGCCCCACGCTTCCATGGAACCTCCGCCCCCCGCGTCGAGAGGTACGGGGACCGTCTTTCTCGTCGTAGCCGCGACCCTCGCCCTGAAGCTGATCGTCCTCGCCCAGCTCCACGACCATCCGCTCCTCCAGCCGACCGGACAGCTGGATACCGCCGTCTACGTGAATCTGGGCCGGCGGGTGGCGGCGGGCGACTTCCGGCTTGGCTCGGAGCCCTATTTTCTGGCGCCTCTCTACGCCTATTTTCTCGGGCTGGTCTTCGCGTTTTCCGGCGGCTCGCTCCTGGCCGCGCGCGCGGTGCAGGTTGTGCTGGGCACCATGGCGGTCGGGCTCGTCTACGCGACGACCTGCCGCTGGTTCGAAGGGCGCTCGCGGCTCTCGGCTGCCTTATTGCTCGCGGGCGCCGGGATCGTGAGCTTCTACGAGGTGACCCTGCTTCAGGCCTCGCTCGACCCGTTCCTGACGGCCCTCGCGCTCTTCCTGCTGGCTCGCGCGCTTCCCGAGGGCGGGCCACGGCGTTTCGGTGCCGCGGGTCTCGGCCTGGGACTACTCGCGTTGAATCGGCCGAACGCTCTCGTCTTCGCTCCGGTGCTCGTCGTGCTCCTCCTGCTATCAAGAGGCCGAGGATGGGTGCGGACCGCCGCGTTCGTGGCGGGCATCGGCCTGGCGCTAGCGCCCACGACCGTGCGCAATTGGGCCGTCTCCGGCCAACCCGTCCTCATCTCGTCTCACGGAGGCCTGAACTTCTACATCGGCAATCGCGCGGGGGCGGACGGCACCTACCGTCGCATCCCCGGCATCACCCCCGACATCGCGGGCCAAGCCGGGGACGCGCAGCGCGTGGCGGAAGCGGCGCGCGGGCGATCCCTCACGGCGGGAGAGGTCTCGGCCTACTTCTTGGGACTCGCCGCGGAATGGATGCGTGCGCATCCTGGCGACGCTCTCGCCCTCCTGCTGCGGAAGATGGCCTACCTCCTGAGCGACGCCGAGATCTCTCTGAACCACAGCTACACCTACTACGCTCGCGACGAGCCGACCCTCCTGCGGTTCCTCGTCGTCGGTCCCTGGCTGCTCGTCCCCCTGGGGGTCTTCGGCCTCGGCGCGCGGCTTCTCGAGCGAAAAGGCGACGGCTTCGCGCTCTGGGCCTCGTTCCTGCCCGTCTACGGACTGTCCGTCGCCGTCTTTTTCGTGAC
>JBOGJK010000103.1:0-1977 GCA_050745345.1 Thermoanaerobaculia bacterium | reverse complement strand
TCCCCTCACCCCGGCCCTCTCCCGGAGGCAGAGGGGGTCAGCCTCGCCCATGCGTCACCTCTTGGAAATGAAGGACCACGGCGCCGGCTCCGTCTTCGGCCGAACCGACTGCGGCCGGACCACCGCCGCGATGCGGGCCCGGTGCTCCTTGAGCAGCCGCCGCACGGGCACGCCCGCCGCCGCCTCCTCCAGGATGTCCGCGCCCGACTCGTCCATCTTCGCGAGGTACGCCTCCCAGACCGCCTCGGACAGAGACATCCCCCGGAAGGCCACGTTTCCCATGCGCTCGAACTCGCGCTGGAGGTACGCGAGCTTCTCACGCAGGTAATCCTCCTCGGCCAGAGCCTCGCCCTCGTAGGGCGTGTGCGGCTTCGGGATGAAGGCGTTGACCGAGGGCACCAGCTGCGCCACGCGCCCGAAGGCGCGCCCCTCCGCGACCGCGATCTCCCGCAACTGCGCGACCGTCCGGACGATGTCCTCGACGTCCGCGTCGGTCTCCGTCGGCAGCCCCACCTGAAGATAGAGCTTCAAGCGCGTGAAGCCGCGCGCGAAGATCAGGCGCGCCTTCTCGCGGAGCATCTCGTCCGAGACCTTCTTGTTGACGTGGCGCCGCAGCCGCTCGTTGCCCGCCTCCGGAGCGATCGCCAGCGCCTTCTCCCCCTGGCGCGCGAGGACCTCCAGGATCGGATCCTCGATCGCGTCGATCTTGATGGAGGAGAGCGCGATGTGGTACCCGAGCGCGGAGAGCCCCTGCAGGATCGGCGTGATCTCGGGGTGATCGCAGACGGCGGTGGCGATCAGCCCGGTCCGGTCCGTCAGCGGCCGGGCTTCCCGCGCGACCTTCAGGATCGAGGAGGCGGGATACTGCTTGATCGGCGCCATCGCGTAGGCCGCCCAGCAGAAGCGGCACATCTCCGTGCAGCCGCGGGAGATCTCGATCAGGAGCTTGTCGGCGAGCTCCGTTCGCGGCGTGAGGATGGTGGTGTGCGGCACCTCGAAGGCGGGCGAGATCTCGTTGCGGGACATCGGCTGCTGGATGACGACCCTGCCGTTTTCGGCGCCCTCCGCCCGCTCTCCGTGCACGGCGGGCACGAAGAAGCCGGGCAGCTTCGCCGCCGCTTCGAGGAACTCCTGGCGCGGGAGACCCGACTCGAGAAGCTCGGCGATCCGCGGCACCAGGCGCTCCCCGTCGCCCAGGGCGAAGAGGTCGACGAACGGCGAGAGCGCCGCGGGGTTCATCCGGGCGATGTCGCCCCCGACCAGAAGCAGCGGATGCCGCTCGTCCCGCTCCGCGCGCCGGACCGGGATGCCGGCGGCGGCCAGCGTCTTGAGGATGTTGACGATGTCCATCTCCCAGGAGAGGGACCAGGCGAGAAGGCCGAACTCCGAAAGCGGTGTCCCTGTCTCGAAAGTGGCGGCGGGCTCCCCCTCCTCGTGGAAGAAGCGCTCGCAGGCGAGATCCGGCACGCGGTTGAAGAGCCGGTAGACCCACTGGAAGCCGAGGTTGGACATCCCGATTTCGTAGGAATTGGGGAATCCGAGCGCGACGCGGTAGGCCCCGAAACGGTTCGGGGCCTCGGTGAATCGCTCGAGCCGGGCGAGCTCCCGGTTCTTGGCCGTGGGGCGCATGGGCGAACCCGTGATTATAGAGCGTCTCGTTTTCCGGGCCGTAAATCGTGAATCGTAAATCGTGAATCGAGGAAACCGCCTTTCGCCGTCGATTCACCATTTACGATTTACGATTCTCGATTCACGACTCACGTCCCAGGCGAACCGCGAACGCCCAGTCGGCGACGTTGGTGCCCGTCGGGCCTGTCACGAACAGGTCTCCGAGCCGCTCGAAGAAGGGTTGCGTGTCGTGGCGGCGCAGAGCGGCCGCGGCATCGAGACCGCGGCGGCGGGCGCGATTGAACGTGGAGCCGTCGGCAAACGCGCCCGCCGCACGGGAGCTGCCGTCGTACCCGTCCGAGCCTGCGG
>JBOGJK010000102.1:0-2205 GCA_050745345.1 Thermoanaerobaculia bacterium | reverse complement strand
GACGTGATCCGCGTGGCCGAAGTACTCCTCGTGAAAGGTCGGATCCTCCCAGAGCCTCAGCCGCCAGAGCCTCTCCTGTCCCAGCTTCGGCGCCAGCAGATCCCAGGCCGCCCGGACGAGATTCTCGGTGGTCGCGATCGCGCCCCGGGCGAAGAGCGGGTCCGCGTTGAGGTCGGCGTGGTCGAAGCGCTGGACGACGGCGTCCGACACCACGCGCTTGAGCTCGGCGAGGTCCATGACCATGCCCGTCTGGGGGTCGACCGCTCCGCGGATCGTCACCTCGAGGACGTAGTTGTGCCCGTGCGGCACCGTGAGGTTGCCGAAGACGCGGCGGTTCTCAGCAATGCTCCACTCCTCCCGCCAGTAGCGGTGGGCCGCGGAGAACGTAAACTTCCGGGTCGCGTACACCTGACCGGCGCTCATCGGGACTGTCCCCCTTCGAGGCACAATCTTACCGCTTCCAGGAACCGCGCGGCGACCCGTTCGGGCGTGTAGGCGGCGACCGCGCGCCGCCCGGCGTCTCCCATGGCGCGTGCACGTCCGGGGTCTGCGGCCAGCGCCACGAGGGCCCCGGCGAGAGCCTCGGGGTCGCGCGGCGGGACGAGCAGGCCCGTGACGCCGTCCTCGACGACCTCCGGGATCGCGGCGGCCCGGCAGGCGACCACCGGCAGCCCCGCCGCCATCGCCTCGAGGAAGACGATGCCGAAGCTCTCCTGCAGCGACGGCAGGCAGAAGATGTCGGTGCTGACGTATTCCTCGGCCAGCCGCTCGCGCGAGACGTCGCCCAGGAGGGCGACCACGTCCCCGAGCTCGAGGGTCGCGTGGAGGCGCACCACGTCCTCCCACTCGGGGCCCTTCCCGATGATGCGGACGCGGGCGGCGGGAATTCGGCGGCGGAGGAGGGCGGAGGCCTCGAGGAGATCGCCGATGCGCTTGCGCGGGTACATACGCGCGACGCAGAGGATGGCGGGACCGCCGCGCGGGCGGGGCGCCGCCGCGGCGAAGAGCGCCGTCCATCGCTCGAGCTCTAGGGGCTCGGGCACGACGACGATCCTCGACGCCGCCACGCCGTACTCGCGCCGGGCGACGTCGGCGGAGTAGCGGCTGGGGGCGATCACGACGTCGGCGCGCCGCGCGTTGAGGCGCTCCCAGCGCGCCTGTATCGAGAGCAGCGCGCGAGTCAGCCCACGCTCGTTCTTGAGCTCGTCGCCGATGACGCCCTTGAGGCTCACGACGAAGGGCAGCCGGCGGGCCTTGGCCCAAAGGAAGCCGTCCAGGTCGACGCCGTAGACGAGGTCGACGCCCCGCGGCGGGCGAAAGAAAACTCCGACGTTGTAGATCCACCGGTCCAGCGTGTGGAAGCCGGTGCGGAGACGGAGCGGCCGCAGGTCCAGGCGGTGGCCGAGCGCTTCGAGGCCGCGCGTGAGGCCCGCGATGCCAGCGAAGGTGCCGCTCCCCTCCAGCGGGTTGAGCGGTGTGGAGGAGAGGACGGCGATGCGCAGACGCTAGGTACCTTTGAACCCGGGCTTCCTCTTCTCGAGAAAGGCCCGCGTGCCTTCGGCGTAGTCGTGGCTGTTGAAGGTCTCGATGCCCATGTCGAAGAGCTTCGTCCTGTGCGCCTCGTTGACCCCCTCGAAGATCGCCTGCACCTGCGCCTTGGTGCCGCGGATGGACAGCGGCGCGTTCTCGGCGACGGTGCGGAGGTAGCCGTAGGTGTAGGCCTCGAGCTCGGAGGCGGGCACGAGACGCTGGATGAAGCCGATGCGGAATGCCTCGGCGGCGTCGAGCGCGCGCGCCGAGAAGAGGATGTCCTTGGCGTACGCGGGCCCGACCAGGTCCACGAGCTGGTGGACAGGGTCGAGGCCGTAGATGATGCTGAGCTTGGCCGCCGGGATCCCGAACTTCGATCCGCCCGCGGCGAAGCGCAGATCGCAGGCCATGGCGAGCGCCATCGCCCCCCCCATGCAGAAGCCGAAGACCATGGCGACCGTGGGCTTGGGGCAGAGCCGGATCGATGTGTACGCGGCCTCGGTCTTCTTATTGTAGGCGAGCGCCGTCTGCGTGTCCTTGCGGTTCTCGGTGAACTCGGAGATGTCGGCGCCCGAGGCGAAGGCATCGCGCCCGGCGCCCCGGTAGACGATGGCGCGCACCGTGTCGTCCCCGGCCAGCCCCTCCGTCACGTCGGCGATCTCGCCCCACATGGCG
>JBOGJK010000101.1:0-2941 GCA_050745345.1 Thermoanaerobaculia bacterium | reverse complement strand
TTCGTAGTGTACGCGCTCCTTGCGGCCCGTTCGGCGAGCCGGGCATATGATTGCCGCCGTGGTGACGGCGGCGAGGCGGGCCGTTCTTCTCGCCCTCGCGATGGCGGCGGGCGCTCCCGCTGCCCGCGCCGACGAGAAGGCCGATGCCCTCGGCCGCGAGCTCGTCGCGGCCCTCGGAGGAGAGGGAACCTGGGAAAAGGCCCGGCAGTTCCGGTTCGACTTCGTGGTAGAGCGGGAAGGAAAGGCGATTGCGCGCTTCTCCCACGCGTGGGACCGGTACACGGGCGACTACCGGCTGACGGGCATGGACAAGACCGAGGCGCCCTTTGCCGTCTTCTTCAACGTCAACACGCGCCGGGGAGAGGTCTTCGTGAACCGCAAGTCGGTCGAAGGCGATCCGCAGGCGGAGCAGCTCACGAGCGCCTACGAGCGCTTCATCAACGACACCTACTGGCTGCTCGCGCCCTGGAAGGTCTTCGACCCGGGTGTGGTCCGGACGTACGAAGGCGAGAAGCCGTGCCCCGATGGGGGTGTGTGCGACGTGCTGAAGCTCACCTTCGGGGAGAACGTGGGGTTGACGCCGCGGGACGCCTACTGGCTCTGGATCACCCGCGAGGGACGCCGGATGGTCCAATGGCAGTACGTGCTGAAGGGCACGGCCGAGGAGCCGACGACCGCGGCCTGGAAAGAGTGGCAATCGTTCGGCGGGATTGCGCTCTCGCTCGAGAAGCCGATCTCCGGCAGGCCGGTCGTCATCCGGTTCGAGAACGTGGCGGTCTCCGCCGCGCGCGATGACTCGCTCTTCCGCCCGGGCTCGACGCCCTGAGAGCCGCCCGGCGTCTTTCTCTCGCGCTCGCGGCCGCCGCGGCCGGAACACTCTGCTGCGCGACGACCCGCGCTCCGGGCGTCTCTTTCGAGAGGTTCCCGACGGGAAAACTGCGCAAGCCCGCTCCGGCGCTGGTGCTTCTTCCCCCCTCCTACGGGCGCGAGCCGTCGCGGCGCTATCCGGTCCTCTACTTCCTGCACGACGGCTGGGGCGACGAGCGGTCGCTCCAGAGCCATGGTGTCGCCTCCGATCTTCGGGACCGCATGGCCGACGGGCGGCTGCCCGAGTTCCTGGTCGTGGCCCCGGGTGCGCCCGGCTCCTGGTTCTCCGACTCCTCCGACGGGACAGAGCGCTGGGAGAGCTTCCTGACGGGCGACCTGCTGGCGCAGGTCGAGTCCCGCTATCGGGCGATCCCGGCCCCCGCGGCCCGAGGGATCACGGGCATCTCGATGGGCGGCTACGGCGCCGTGAAGCTCGGCCTGAAGCATCCGCGGCTCTACGGCTCGGTCTCCGCCCTCTCGGGAGCGTTGATCCCGCTCGGATGGGAGGACCTGAAGCGCTACGGCTTCGCGGCCCGATGGACGTTGAAGCGCGTCTTCGGCGACTCGCCGCGCCACAACGCGTTCGCCGAAAACGACATCTGGGAGATCCTGCGGTCCGTGCAGTTCGAGGAGTCGCCGTTTCCCCTGTATCTGCGCGGCGGGACCGAGGACATCTACGGCCTCGGGCGCGTAGGGGCGCAGTTTGCCGCCTTCTCGAGCGAGCACGGCATCCGCGCCAGCGCCGTGCTCGAGCCGGGCGGGCACGACTGGGCCTACTGGCGCCGGGCGATGGTCCCGATCTGCGAGTGGCACGCGGCCCGCTTCTCGTATGATCTGAACTGATGGCTTCCGGGCTTGCGTCTTTGAAGTTTACGGCCGCCGGTCGCGCAGCGACCGCCGCGGCCAGCCAACGCCTCGTGCTGTTCGACATCGACGGCACGCTTCTCTCGGCGGGGCGTGTGGCGCGCGAGTCGGTGCTGGCGGCGCTCGAGCGGATCTACGGCTGGAAGGCCGATCCGGAGGCGCCCCGGCGCGGCCGGTACGACTTCTCCGGCAAGACGGATCCGCAGATCGTGCGGGAGCTCGTGGCCGAAGAGGTCGGCCGCGAGCGCTGCGAGGCGAACCTCGATCGGGCGCTCCGGCTCTATCTCGAGGAGCTGCGTCGCCGGCTCACACCGGGGGCCGTGGTCGCCAAGCCCGGCGTCCCGGAGCTGTTGCGCCGCCTCGCGGCCGAGCCGCGGGTCCAACTCGCGCTGCTGACCGGGAACCTGGAGGCCGGGGCGCGTCTGAAGCTCGAGCCGCCCGGCTTCAACCCGTACTTCCCTTTCGGCGCGTTCGGCAGCGATTCGGCGGACCGCTACGATCTGCCGCCGCTCGCCCTCGCGCGCGCGAGGCTGCACGGCGGTCGCGACTTCGCCGGCAAGGCGATTGTGATCGTCGGGGACTCCGTGCACGACATCGCCTGCGGGCGCCCCCTCGGGGTGCGGTCGGTGGCGGTGGCCACGGGCCCGACCTCCGCCGGCCGCCTCGAGGCGGAGAGGCCGGACGCCCTGCTGCCCGACTTCTCCGACGTGGACGCGGCGATCGAGGCGATCCTTTCGTGAGGGAGAGGCTCGCCGCACTGGCGCTGCTCTTTTCGGCCGGATGCGCGAGCGCGCCTCCCGCCGGGCAGTCGCCCGCCGCGGCCGTTGCGGGAACCACACCGTTCTCCTCCCCTCCCGCCGCGGCGCACGAGATTCGCGTCTCCGTAGACACTCGCGCCGCCCGGGAGATCCTGGGCTCTCTCTCGCGGCCGCGCTTCGATTCCACGGACGTCAAGGTGCTCCAGGACATGCTGCCAATCCGGCTCGCGATCCAGGACGCCGGCCGGCCCGAGGACGTCTTCCAGCGCGACTTCGCGGCGGCCTGGGATCCCGAAAGCCGAACCGCAGTCTTCGACTTCGCGACGGTCCGCCGCGAGAAGGAGCGGTGGCAGGTGCTGCTCGACGCCGTCTCCACCGGCAAGGACGAGTTCGAGCGATCCGCCGCTGCTCGTGCGGCGGCGCTTCTTCCGGGGGATCGCCCCGTCAAGGCG
>JBOGJK010000100.1:0-2587 GCA_050745345.1 Thermoanaerobaculia bacterium | reverse complement strand
GAACGGAGGGGCTCTTCCGCAGCCTCGGCGCGCGCCTCATCCGTCCCGGTCTGGCCCCCGGCGATCGGGGCCGGCTCCGGCCGCCTCTCCCGGAAGACCACCGCCTCGATCGTCCCGGCGTTTTTCGTATCGCCCAGCCATTTCGCGTACGAGCGCGCGGTATCGGTGAAGAAGAACTTCCGCGCGGTTTCACCGGAGACCTGCCAGCCGGGGATTTCGATCGTCTGGCCGGGATCGAGCACCCATTTTGTCGCATCGAGGGCCGACGTCCGCTTCGCGTCCACGACGTTCAACTCGTCCACGGACAGCGCGAAGGCGACGCGCTCGGACGTGGGGTTGGAGAGGCGCAATGTGAACGTCTTTCCGCGGATCGCCTCGATATAGAGCTTTCCGCCGCTCTCGTACTCGGGCGCCTCGCAGCCCTCGACGAGGACGGAAAGCTCGAAGCCCTGCCGGTGGGCGGCGCAGAGGGGCGTGGAACCGAAGACGAGAGCGAGGAAAAGGACGGGGACGAGAGTGCGGTATCGCATGGCGGCCTCCTGCGCCATAGGACACCGCGGGCGCCGGGAGGTTCCGGGCGCGAGAGGGCTAGGGCAGCGCGGCGAGGAGGGCGTTCGGGTCCGCGTTGTCGCTGAAGGTCCGGCTGACGTGGGAGTAGCGGACGACATTGCCCGGGCCGAAGACGAAGCTCCCGCCGAGCTGGAAGGGATTCTTCCCCGCTGACCGCTGGCGATGTCCCGCGGCTCGAGCCCGGCCGCGCCCCTCCCGATTGTCCCGCCGGAAGACGTGGAGGAGGTTGGCCGACCGGAGTCCGGCGGCGCGGTACGCCTCTCGACTCTCGTCGATCAAGAGCGGGAATCGGATGCCGGTCTCCTCCCGAAAGGCCCGCGCGTAGTTCCGGCCGCCGAGCCCTATGGCGGCGAGCCGGGCGCCCTTGCGCTCGAAATCCTCCTCGCGCTCGCGCAACTGCGCGACGTGCTGGCGGCAGAAGATTCAGCCGTAGTGCCGCAGGAAGGCGACGACGGCCGGGGAGTCGGACCAGAGCGAGCCGAGGCGGACCTCGCGGCCATCGGCGTCCGGGAGAGAGATGTCCGAGAGCCGCGCCGCGAGCGTTTCGTCCAAACTCAGGCCAGCCCCTTGCGCAGGACTTCCTCCACCTTCTCGCAGAAGACGTCGAGTTCCTCCGGCCTCGTATAGACGTTCGGCGTCACGCGCAGCCCGTCGAACTCCGGGTGGTTGATCGGCGTCGTCAGGATGCGGTGCTTCTCCCAGAGGTGGGCCTGGAGCTCGTCCGTGTTCACTCCCTCGACGTGCACGAGCCCGATCCCGCAGGCTTCTGTTGCGTTCAGGGGCGTCAGGACCTTCACGCGGGGGCCGGCGGCCAGGAGCCGCTTCGCCCAACGGTCGCGCAGCCAGCGCAGCCGGGCGGCCTTGCGCTCGGCGCCGATCTCCCGGTGGAACGCGAGCGCCGCCGCGATCGCGTTGTGGTTTGCCGCCGGGTGCGTCCCGATCTCCTCGTACTTGCGCACGTCCTCGTCCATCTTCGCCGGCGCGGCCATCAGCGGCCAGATCTTCTTCTGCCTGCCCTTTCGGACATAGAGGAAGCCCGTCCCGATCGGCGCGAACAGCCACTTGTGGAGGCTCGTGCCGTAGTAGTCGCACTCCAGGTCGTCGCGCCGGAAGGGGAAGTGCGCGAAGGCGTGGGCGCCGTCCACGAAGACCTCGATTCCGCGGTCGCGGGCCATGCGCACGACGTCCCGCACCGGCAGGATCTGGCCGGTCAGGTTCGTGATGTGCGTGATCTCGATGACCCGGGTTCGCGGCGTCAGCGCCTCCCGGAACTTCTCGACGACGTCTGCAGACGAGCGGGGGGGCACGGGAAAAGAGATCGTCTTGACGACCACACCGTCCCGGCGCGAGCGCTGCTCCCAGCCGGTGAGCATGCGCGGGTAGTTCTGGTTGGTGACGACGACTTCGTCCCCCCGTTCGAGGTCGAGGCCGAAAATGAGGGTCTCCAGCGACTCGGATGCGTTGCGGGTGATCGCCATCTCCTCCGGGTCGCAGCCAAACTCCCGCGCGAGCTCGCGGCGCACCGACTCGATCCGCGGCTCGAGGATGTTCCACATGTGGTGGACCGGGATCTCGTTGGAGAACTTGAGGTCGCGGATCATCGCTTCGAGGACGTGGGAGGGCGCCGGGCTGCACCCGCCGTTGTTCAAGTTGACGATCGTGCGGTCGGTGTCGAAGGCCCGTTGGATGTGCGACCAGTACGACTCGTCGGACGAGACCAGATCGGGAGGGGAGCCGGCCACCGCCCGGCCCGCCTCGCGCACGCGCTGCATGGCGTCGGCTCGGAACGCGGGAAGGGTGAGGCCGGCGGCGGTCGCGGCGCCGGCAAGGAGAGCGCGGCGGCTGACGACCATCGGCTCACTCCCGCTCGTTCGATCGATCAGATCATGCCGAGCTGCCAGAAGACGAAGGTCCAGATGTCGGCCTGCTCGTCCAGGATCTTCGTCGTCGGCTTGCCGGCGCCGTGCCCGGCCTTCGTTTCCACTCGCAACAGGACCGGTTCCCCGCCGCCCTGCGC
>JBOGJK010000099.1:0-23298 GCA_050745345.1 Thermoanaerobaculia bacterium | reverse complement strand
GATCATGAACGAGGCGTGCTACTTCCTCCCTCACTTGCTGGCCCTCTCGACGAACTCCCCTTTCTGGCTGGGGCGCAACTCCGGCCTGAAGAGCTTCCGGACCAAGGTCTTCGACCGCTTCCCGCGGACTTCGATCCCGGAGTACTTCGACACGCCGGCCGAATTCGACGAGTTCGTGCGGATCCTCGTCAAGACCAACTCCATCGACAACGGCAAGAAGATCTGGTGGGATGTCCGCCCGCACCCCTTCTTCGAGACGATCGAATTCCGCGTCTGCGACATCCCGATGCGCCTGGACGAGACGGTCGCGATCGCGGCCCTGATTCAGGCGATCTGCGTGAAGCTCTACGAGCTGCGAGTCCAGAACCTGGGCTTCCGCCGGTACCGAAGGGCTCTCATCCTCGAGAACAAGTGGCGGGCCTCCCGCTACGGCATCGAGGGGAAGCTGATCGACTTCGGCAAGGAGGTCGAGGTCCCCTTCCGGGATCTCGTCCGGGAGATGCTCGAGTTCGTAGACGACGTCGTCGACGAGCTGGGGTCCCGCGAAGAGGTCGCCCGCGTCAACTGGATCCTGGAGAACGGGACGGGTGCGGACCGGCAGCTTGCCGTCTACAATGCGACGGGCGGAGACTTGAAGAAGGTCGTGGACTACATCTGCGAGGAGACCTCCTGCGGTCTTCCCGCGCAGACGGCGGCCCCGACGGCCGCATCCAGCCGGGGCTGAGCGGCCCCGAACGCTCCCGAAGGAGAGGATGACGACATTGCCGGAGACCTACGCCGAAGAACTGATCCCGGGCGCCCGCAACGCCGTCCGTACTTGCCTCCGGATCCAGCCGGGGGAGCAGGTCGCGCTCATCACCGACCGCGAGACGGCGGAGATCGCCGCGAGCCTGGCGGGTGAGATCCGAGGCGCGGGCGCGACCTTCGAGACCTGCGTCATGGAGGACTACGGCCCGCGGCCGATGCTCGACCTGCCGGGCCCGGTCCGCGAGGCCCTCGAGCGGGCGGACGTCTCGATCTACGCCGGGCAGCCGAAGACGGGCGAACTCGCGTTCCGAAGGGCGATGACCGCGGTGGTGGACCGCCGCAAGATCCGCCACGCGCATATGGTCTCGATCTCGCATCGGATCATGTGCGAGGCGATGCGCGCCGACTTCAACGAGGTGGACGCCCTTTCCGAGCGCGTCCACGAGCGAGCCTCCCGCGCGCGCCGGATCACCGCGAGGTCGCGAGGCGGGTCGGACCTGGTGGCGACCTTCGACCCGCAGATCAAGTGGCTCAAGACCTCCGGCATCATCTCGACACAGAAGTGGGGCAACCTCCCGGGAGGCGAGGTCCTGACCTCTCCCGCGCGCGTGGACGGTGTCTACGTCGCCGACGGTGTCGTCGGGGACTACCTCTGCGCGCGTTACGGGGATCTGCGGGAGAGCCCTCTCACGATATGGATCGAGAAGAGCCGAATCGTCGAGCTGTCCTGCCCTCGCAGCGACCTGCTCGAGGAGTTCCGGGCGTACACGCGGACCGACGAGAACTCCGACCGGGTCGGCGAGTTTGCCATCGGCACCAACACCTCCGTCCACCACGTCATCGGCAACATCCTGCAGGACGAGAAGCTGCCCGCACTGCATCTGGCCTTCGGCCATCCCTACGCCGAGCACACGGGGGCCAAATGGCGGAGCACGACGCACATCGATGTCGTCGGGCGCCAGTTCGACATCTGGTTCGACGAGGAGCCCGTCATGGCGGACGGAAGGTTCCTGATCTGAAGTCGAAGCCGTCCCGCCGACCTGGCAGCTCGGCTGTCCTGCGGCGCGCCGCCGCGGAGCACCTGCGCAAGCGGCGAGCTCGCCGGGTTTCCAAGGCATACCGGCGGGCCTACTCCGGGGTTGACGGGCTTGGCGCAGAGTTCTCGGGCTGGGAGACGGAAGGATCATCCGGACGGCCGCTCCTGCGCCTGCCGGCGACACCCGCGCGATATGCCCGACCTCTTCGTCGCGGAGGAGGTGAGGTGGTGTCTCGCTTTCTTCAGCGGGATTGGAGATCGCCGAGCAGCCCGCGAACGTCCCGTTCGAACTGCTCCTTGCTCCGGATGATCGGAGAGCCCCATCCCGCCAGATGCGACGGCCGCTCCTCCCAGACCGAGTCGGCGCCGTAGGCGAAGTAGGCGTCCCATGCGGTTGACCCCGAACGGGCCGCGCGCTCGGGCTGGGCTCCGTACCAGTTGCCGACGAGCTTCTTTTCGTCCCAGAGGTGAATCACCCGCGGGTCTGTCAGCAACCCGTCGGGCCACGTCGACCGGGCGTCCGACGGCCATATTCGGAACCAGACGGCGAGGACACGCAGCTTCGCCGACGGATCCCTGGAGAGCAAGTCTCTCTGCACCCACCGGGCGCCGGCCACACAGACGGGTCAGGTGGGCGAGAGAAGCAGAACGATGCGAGGGATCCCCCGCCCTTGGTTGAAGAGCCTCCGGAACTGTTCGAGATCCGCGAGCTCTTCGAGCTTCGGGGAAGCGGCGGAGACCGGGAAAGCGATCGGGGAGGACGCCAGAACCGCCAGGACTCGCAAGAACCCGCGGCGGTCCATCGATGCCCTCAGGAAGTCCAGTAGATGACCCAGCTGCTCCAGAGCGGAACGCTCAGGAAGAGGAGGGTGATAAAGGCGATGGCCCACAGCGCCGCGCGCTGCCGGCGCCGGCTTCCGGGAAGGCGGCACGCCGCGCCCTCCTCACACGCCTCTCTGCGGTAGGCGAAGCGAAACGCCGCGGCGAGGCAGAGGAGCGCGATCACCGAGAAGACGGGCCGCAGGGGCGCCAGCCTCGCCCCGAGAGCCGCGGCGCCGGCGCCGAAAAGACCCGCGGCGAGAGGCAGGCAGCAGAGCCAGAGGAGCGACGGGCCGGCCGCCGCGGCGAGCGCGCCGAGGCCGAGAGGCCAGACCCGCGCAGGGCGTGTCTCAGTCATTCCTCTCCTCCCGCAGCGCCCTCTCGATCAGCTCCTGGGAGGGAGCGCCCTGAAGGCGGCGTCCCTCCCGGTAGGTGCGGCAGGTAAGCCCGAACTGCTCGCTCGTCCGCGCCGAAGGCTCGACGTCCACCCCATCGATCCGAATGGAGAGCGTGAACCGGGAACCGTAAACCGTAAACCGAGGCTTCGGTTCCCGGTTCACGGTTTTCGGTTTACGATTTGTGACGAGCCGCCGCGCCAGATCACGGTGCGGGCAACCTGCGATGGAGAGAAGCTCGATTGTCATCGCGGTCCCGACCGTTCGAGAATGGGACAGCGCGGAGCGTGGCGGCCGCGGGAACGGCGCAGCGCCGCATCGCACTGTCGCAGCGCCTCCTGAAGGCCCCGCTCCAGGTTGCGCAGCTGCCGGATCTTGCCGCGCACGGCGCCGAGTTTCTGCTCCAGGAGCTCTCGGACATGGGAGCAGGCATCCGCGCCGGTGGAACGAAGAGAGAGAAGCTCTCGGATCTCGTCGAGCGAGAAGCCGAGCGCCTGCGCCTCCCGGATGAACCGCAGACTGCGGATCTCCTCCGCCGCGTAGAGACGAAACCCACCCGGGCTGCGCGGCGGCGCGCCGAACAGCCTCTCCCTCTCGTAATAGCGGATGGCGTCCACGCTCAAGCCGGTTCGTTTCGATACAGCGCCAATCTGCAAACGCTCGCCCATGCTCCTCGCGTCCCCGCGCAGGTTACACTCTGGAGTTAACTCCAGAGTCAAGTTCTTTCGCCGGCCGCGCGCGTGGAGACCCGATCGATCGGGATACCATTTCACCGCCATGATCCCGTCTCTTCGCCGCGCCTACAACGCCGCCTTCACCGACGAGAAGTGCCGCGCCTACCAGCGCCGCCTCGAGGAGCGCGGGCGGATGGCGATCCCGTTCCGGCTGGCGGAGTCGCCGGTCTTCCTGCCGCCGGAGCTGCGCGACGAGATGGTCGAGGCGTCCCTCGAGATCTTCCGCCAGCTCTCTAGACCGGAGGCGCTCGAGCGCTCGAAGTCCGCGGTGCCGCGGCAGTTCGAGGTGCCGGGCTGCCCGGAGCTTCCGACTTTCGCCGTCACGGACTTCGCCGTCACGCGGGGCGCGGGCGGGAGGCTCGAGCCGAAGGTCATCGAGCTTCAGGCCTTCCCGACGCTCTACGCCTTCCAGGTCCCACAGTGCGAGGAGCTGGCGCGCCTCTGCCCGGAGGGGGAAAAGCTCGGCTGGTACCTCTCCGGCCTGGACACCGTCTCCTACTGGCGCGTGGTCGGCGACGCGATCCTCGGGGGCCTGCCCACCGAGAACGTCGTCCTTCTCGATCTCGACCCGCCGCACCAGAAGACCGCGATCGACTTCGCATTCACGGAGCAGTTCTGGGGCGTCAAGGCACTCGACCCCGGGCAGATCGAGAAGCGGGGCCGCGAGCTCTGGTACGAGCGCGAGGGCCGGCCGACGCGCATCCTGCGCATCTACAACCGCCTGATCTTCGACGAGCTCGAGGCGAAGGGGGCGAAGCTCCCCTTCGATCTCACCGAGCCGCTGGACGTTGCCTGGGCCGGGCACCCCAACTGGTACTTCCGCTGGTCCAAGCACTGCCTGCCGAAGCTGCGGCACCCGGCGGTGCCCGAAGCGGTCTTTCTCTCGGACCTCGCGGCGCCCCCCGAGGATCTCGCCAACTGGGTGCTCAAGCCCCTCTACTCCTTCGCCGGCTCGGGCGTGAAGGTCGAGGTCTCGCCGGAGGACCTCGCCGCGGTGCCCGAGGGGCAGCGACCCCACACGCTCCTGATGCGCAAGGTCGAGTACGCCCCCGTCATCGAAACGACCGACGGGAACTTCTCCAAGGTGGAAGTCCGGATCCTCTTCGTCTGGAAGGACGGCATGCCGTTGCCCGTCACGACGCTGGCCCGGCTCTCTCAGGGCAAGATGATGGGTGTCGCCTTCAACAAGGACCGGACCTGGGTGGGCTCCTCCGGGTGCCTGTGGCCGAAGGGCTGATCCCTCCGCCCGGCCCATCGGCGGCAGACACGCAGGCGGCGAGAAGCGCGAGGACCCGGAAGGCCGCGGCGGTCGCAGCGGCGGTCTTTCTCGCGAGCCTCTTCGCCCGCCTGGCGAACCTCGGACAGGCGCTGCCGGGCGGGATGCCTCGCATCGCGCCGTTCGACGAGCTGTATCACGCGTTCCGGATGGACGAGTCGGTGGCGCGGCCGGGCCGGGTCTCCGGCTTCGATCCCGGCCGCGGGCCGCGCGGCGCCTTCTGCCCCTGGCCGCCCCTCTACGACACGGCCGCCGGCTCGGCCGCGAGAATCCTCGGGGCCCGCGAGACGCAGGGGATGCTGCAGCGGGTGTTCTGGTTCCCGCCGCTCGCGGCCTCTCTCTTCGCGGCGGCGGCGGCCTTCCTTCTCGCGCGGCGGCTCGACCCGTGGAGCGGCCTTCTCGGAGGACTCGCGGCGGCTCTGGCGCCTCCGTTCCTCGAGGCTTCCCGTGTGGGCGCGATCGACCACCACTTCCTCGAGCCCGCGCTGCTGCTCGTGATCCTGTGGGCCACGATCCGGCTCGGCCGCGCGGAGAAGCCGCCTGCACTTCTGGCCTCCGGGGCGCTTCTTGGCGCCGCGATCTCGCTCGCGCTCTTCGTGCAACCCGCGCTGCTGCTCGCGGCAGGGGCGGCGATGGTTGCCGTCCTTGCTTCCGAGCGCGCGGCCGAGAAGACCGCCGGCGCGCTCGCGTTCCTGCTCGCCGCGATCGCGGTCCTCCTCTACCGCGCCGCGCAGCCGGCCGGCTATCCGGAAGGCTCCTGGTATCTCGGGACAGCGCACGCGGCGTGTCTGGCCGGCGCGGCGGCGGCCTGCGCCGGCGCCGCGTTCCTGACCCGGCGGGGCGTCGGCCCCGGGCGAGCGATCGGGGCGGGAATCCTCTTCGGCGCCCTCCTGATCGCGGCCTTCCCCGGCGCCGCCGCGCCGATCCTGTCGGGCGCCCGGTTCCTTCGAGGCGATCCGTGGCTCGACACGATCATCGAGTTCCAGCCGCTCTTCTACCGGGGCTGGCCCGGCGTTCCGGAGTCCCTCGCCGCGCTCGGGGGCGGAGCACTGCTTCTTCTGGCCGCGGCCACCGCCTTTCTCGCGGGCGGCGGCGCGCGGCGCCGCCTCGCGGTCTTCGCGCTCTTCTACCTCGCGGCGACAGTCGCCACACGGCGCTTCCTCGTGCCGGCCACGCCGCTGCTCGCGCTTGCCGGCGCCGTAGCGATCTGCGACCTGCGACGGCGCGGTTCGCGAACCGCCTCGCTGGCCTGCCTGGTTCTCGTCGCGCCGGCCCTGCTGGGAGCCATTCCTCTTCTCGTCCGGCCGCCCGGGGCCGTCCCCTCGCGGGCCATTCCGATCCTGCGCGCGGCGCAGACGCTGCGCGCCGTTTCCGGCGGCGGGCGAGTGCTCTCCTCCTGGTCCTGGGGCCACGCCTTTCACGTGGCCGGCGGCCGCCCGGTCGTCGTGGACAACTTCGGCGCCTCGATCGGGCAGACAGACTTCCAGAACGCGCTCGGGATCGTCCTCTCGCCGCGCGAGGACGCCGTCGCGGCCTACTGCCGGCAGACCGGCGTTCGCTTCCTCGTGCTGGAGAATCCCCTGACGAACCTGACGGTGCAGGCGCAGGCCATCGGGCTTTCTCCCTCGCTCTTCGTTCGGACGGATCCCGGCCGGCCGCCCGAGATCACTGCCCGGATGAGATTCTCGTTCTGGTGGCGCGCGTACTTCGACCGCGGCGCGGCCGTCCGCGAGCCGCGGCGGCAGGCCGACGCGTTCCGACACTTCCGGCTTCTCTATTCGGATCCCGGCGCCCCGGTGGGAACCGGGCGATTCCGCGGCCCCGCCGTCGAGATCTGGGAGCTGTCGGCGCCCTGACACACATGAGTCATTACTTATGCGTCAGGCTGAGTCAGCGGCGGCGCACGTCCTTGAGAGTGCCCGTCCGATCCTCGAAAGCCTGCGCCTGGACGCGACCGTCCGAATCGATCGAAAGCGCCGCCTGCGGGTAGATCCTGCCTTCGCCCGAGCCGAACTCCGGCACGTCGAAGACCGCGACCGCGAAGGGAAAGTCCATCGAAGAGCGCCCCTCGTTGACCTCTTCGATGCGAAAGTTGCGAGCCGTGACGACGAGGTAGCGATAACCGTCGGAAACCGGCTCGGCCACGATCAGGTTGATCGGGTACTCGATGGCGCCGAGCTGGAAACGGCCCCGGTCACTCTCGCGAAGCAGCGCCAGCAGCGACTGCTGGCCTCCCTTCTCGAGCGCCTCCCGGTAGGGCAGCGCGTCCGCCCTCGAGAGCGGCCGCGAGACGGCGATGGCAAAGCCCATTCTGCGGGTTCCCTGCGGCGTCGAGACCTCGGCCGTGGCCGTGAATCGCCCCGTGGGCGCCTCGTCGGACAGGGCCGCTCCGGCAGACACGAGCCACACCGCCAGCGCGGCCGGGAGCACTCCGGGCGCGTTCACGGCAGGTAGTGCCGGATCTGCTCCTTCCACCAGGGCCAGTCGTGGCCGTAGGGGGCAGGCCAGACGCTGCCGCGGTGGCGGATTCCCTTCTCGTTCAAGATCCGGAGCATGTCGGTCGTCCCCGACAGGATGTTGTCGGTCTCGCCGGTGACGACGCAGATGTCTTCGGTCGAAAGCTTGCCGACCCACTCGGCATCCATGTTCGGGACGTAGGCCGTCGGGCAGTGGAAGTAGCAGAGCTCGTCCCAATAGCCATCGAGGAAGCTGTGGATGTCGTACTTGCCGGAGAAGGCGACGACCTTGTCGCAGACCTCCGGGTGGCGCAAGCCGAAGTTGGCGGCGTGGTAGGCGCCGAAGGAGCAGCCGAGCGTTCCGACGCGGCCTCCCCAGTTCCCCTTGCTCCGAGCGAAGGGGACGACCTCGGAGGCGAGGTAGCGGTCGTACTGGTCGTGCCGCCGGATCCTCTCGGCCGGATGCTTCTCTTTCGCGTAGAAGCTCTCGCCGTCCACGCTGTCGACACAGCAGACCTGGAGCCGCCCCTCCTCGATCCAGTCCCCGACCACCCCGACCAGCCCGAAGTCCTCGTTCTGATAGAAGCGCCCCTGCGAAGTCGGGAACCAGATCGTCGGGTAGCCCGCGTGGCCGAACCAGAGCATCTCCATCCGGCGGCCAAGAGCCGGCGAATCCCAGGCGAAATACTCGCGGTTCATCCTGCTCCCTTCACGTCGAGGGAGGCCTCGCTCGTAGAGATCTTCTCTCCTCCAGCCGCGGCCCGATGCGGACTGTCTCCGCTCCCCTTCCGGGTGCCGCCGCCGGATCCGCTCGGTCGCAGCATCGAAGAGCTGGAGCCGCTCTGCAACGCCCTCCGGTTCGGTTGTCATCCCCTTCTCCGCTTTGTACTCTAGCAATTCCGGCGACATGCACCACCCGGCGGTCTCGTCGTACCGCCAAGCGTGGGATAATCGCCGCTCACCCGGGGCGTGGCGCAGCGGTAGCGCATCTGCTTTGGGAGCAGATGGTCGCCGGTTCGATCCCGGCCGCCCCGACCATCTTTTCGGCTACTCGGCGAGACCCACCGCTCGGATGCGGGTCCGGCAAGCGCCTGGCGCTCGTCTCGCGGTTCGCGTCGGACACGCTCCGCTTTGGGTGGGCACGTGGGTATCTGGTCGAGCACGGAGCTTTCAACCGGATGACGACCTCCCCGTGGCGGCTGTGGGGAGAGGCTCAAATGTGTACACCAATGTTGACGCAATTGTGCCGCTGTGGCAGAATCGTGTCTAGATGAAGACCACCACGATCCGCGAGTTCCGAAAAGAAGTCAGCGAATTGCTGCGAGGCAAGGACGCCGTCCTCGTGACTCGGCACGGCAAGCCCGCGGGCGTCCTCTACCCCCTGAGGGACCCGCGTAAACTCCCGACGGAAGTTCGGCGCAAGCTCTACCTGGAGCTCTCCGCGAGAATCGCCAAGCAACTCGAGACCAAGGGGATCAGCGAGGAGCATCTCCAGCGTGACTTCGAAGTCTTTAAGAAGCGTCGCCGCCGACAGTAACGTTCTGCTCTCTGCGGCCGTCGGTCATGCTGCGCGGCGCGTCTTCGAAGGGGCGCCAAAACTCCTGGTCGTCACGACCGAAGCCAATCTGGCCGAGGTCTAAGCCTACTTGCCTTCCATGGCGCAAGCCTACGGCCTCGATCTGGTCGAAGTGCAGGAGGCCCTGGGAGCTCTGCCGATCAAGCTCTACAGCGAAAAGCAGTACCGAACTCGTATTCCGCAAGCCAGGAGATACCTTCAAGAACGCGACCCCGACGACGTTGCTCTCGCGGCGTTGGCCCTCAAGCTCCAGATTCCCATATGGTCCAACGATCGGGACTTCGAAGGCCTACCCGTCCAGCTCTATCCCACCTCGAAGCTCCTGAAGGCGCTCGGTCTCTGAGCGAAACGCGACCGGGTAATTCTGCCCGGGTGCATCTACTTTATTTCAGTTCGAACCAACCAAGGCGGCGCGCCTGGCGCTCACATGGTCCCCGCCGCATGACGTTTTTCTGTACGACGGATCAGGGAAGGCTGAGAAGCCGGTGGAACTGACCAGGATCGAACTGGCGACGTCCGGAATACCATTGCGAGGACGGGGTTCCGCTGGCCGCTCATAGGTGATCAAGCGAGTTCGAAAGTTCGAAGCCGATGCAAACGACGATCCCAGACGATCCGGCACAGGTGACAGTCAAAGTCAGCGCCGGGGGGGGCGGGAGTAGGGGCGTTGACTTTGGGAGCGGATGCTCGCCGGTTCGATCCCGGCCGCCCCGACCAATTCCCCCGGAGGACCGGCCCTTGCCTATGGCGTCTTCGCCGTCACGTTGAGGAGGTCGACGGGCATGGCGTTGTAGTTTTCGATCTCGAGCTTCTTGGCTTCCTTGTCCCAGCCGACCTTCGCGGCGGGGACCATCTTGCCTTCGCCCTTGCCGTCCTTGTCCAGGTGAACCTCGATCAGCGTGAACTGGTACTGCATCGAGCGCGTGCTGGTGGCCGCCTCCCGAAAGGCGACGCGCCGGTTGGTGGCCAGGACGACGCGGCGACCGCCGTCGGAGGTCGCCTGGTTGCGGGCGTAGAAGAGATCGTAGCCAAGCGAGTTGGGGGTGCGCATGTAGCCGACGGGCGGCCGGATCTTCATCAACGCGTCGAGCAGCTTGTCGGCCCCGAACTCCTGAAGCGTCGTCAGGAGCATCTCGCGCTCTTCGTCCGTCGACCAGCGGTTGATCGTAATATCGATGACTCCCGCCTTGCCCGTGCCCAGGCTCGCTGCGAAGGCCTTGAATGTCTCGATCGGCTTTGTCTTCTCGGCCAGGGCAGGGGCCCCCCCGAGCAGGAACAGGCCAGCAGCCAGGAGACTCGCGATGCCGGTGCGGCGCATGAGGAACTCCTTCCGTCAGAGAAGCGTATCGTACACGGGCGCGTGCCGGCACCTCCGGCGCAACGGGCAGCGGCCTTTGCGAGCCGCGGTCCGGGTTATGCTTTCGGCGCCATGCCGCTCTACGAGTATGCCTGCCGCGGCTGCGGGAAGCGGTTCGAGCAGTTCGTCTCGGGCGAAGCGAAGCCCGCCTGCCCCGAGTGCGAGAGCCGCAGGGTCTCGAAGCTCCTGTCGGTCTTCGCGGTGGGGGCCTCCGGCACGGCGCCGAAGAGCGCGGCGGAGCCATCGGGCGCCGCCTGCGGCTCCTGCGGCGATCCCCGCGGGCCCGGCGCCTGCTCGATCGGCTGAGGCGGGCAGACTCTACCGGCCCGGCGCGCCCTGCGGGACGTTGGGCACCATGCCCCGCAACGCGGCGATGTACCAGCGGTCCTTCTTCTTCATCGCGACGCTCGCGTACATGCCGTCCCGCACCGGCAGCGTCTTGCCGTCCGGTCCCTTCATGCCCGTGATGTGGAAGTCGCCATCCACGACGGCGACGTCGGGCTTCAGGAACCGGACCGCCCGCACGCTCGTCGCGAGCTTCGTCCCCCGATAGACGCCGGCCCACTGCTGCGCGAACGCCCGCTCGACCTCGGTGCGGTTGCCGGCGACGCGGCCGGTCGAGCTGACGTAGTCGACGTCCACGAGAAAAAGGCTCGCGACCATCTTCGGGTCGGTCTTGCTCCAGGCGGCGGGAAGCTGGTCGACGAGGGCCCGGATGTCGGCCTCGTCGGCGGGTGTGCCGGCGGCAGCCTGGGCGAGAGCGGAGCCGAGAGAGAACGCCAGAGCGAGGGAGAAGGAGAGGAGGGTCTTCACGTCGCACCTCCGCAACGAAGGACCTTCAGAGTCCTTGTACGCCCGGGGGCCGGGAGCGTCAAGGCTCGGGGGAGCACGTGCTATAAGGCCGGCCATGAGGTTCCTGGGGCCCGAAGAGATCGAGCGATACGCCGAGGCGCACACCGAGCCGGTCGATCGACTCTTCGACGAGCTGCGCGAGGAGACCTACCGCTCGATGGACAACCCCCGGATGCAGGTGGGCCGCGTCGAGGGGACTTTGCTGAGAATGCTCGTCCGGCTCTCCGGCGCCCGCCGGGCCCTCGAGATCGGGATGTTCACAGGTTACTCGGGGCTGATGATCGCCGCGGGGCTCCCGGAAGATGGGACGCTCGTCACCTGCGACGTCGACCCGAAGGCCGAATCGATCGCGCGGCGCTACTTCGCGCGAAGCCCCCACGGCCGCAAGATCACGATCCGCATGGGGCCGGCCCTCGAGACGATCCGCACGCTCTTATCGCCGATCGACTTCGTCTTCCTCGACGCCGACAAGGAGAACTACTCGAACTACTACGAGGCGGTCCTGCCGCTGATGGCCTCCGGGGGCCTCCTCGCCGCCGACAATGTCCTCTGGAGCGGCAAGGTGCTCGACCCGAAGGAGAGCTCCGACCGCGCGATCGTGGCCTTCAACGAGCGCGTGGCGCGCGACCCTCGGGTGGAGAAGGTGATGCTCACGGTGCGGGACGGGATCACGCTGGTGCGCAAGACGTGAACCGTGAACCGTAAACCGGGAACCGTAAACCGTAAACCGGGAACCGGGAATCGTAAATCGTGAATGGAAGGGTGAAGACTCCTCCAACCATTCACGATTTACGATTTACCATTCACGTCGCCCTTAACGTAGCGCGTCGGCTCCCCCTTTCCCCACGGATCGTACGCGGCCGCGAAACGCAGCCGCTCGGCGAGCGGCGGGTGGGAGTAGAGCCAGAAGCGGATGAAGGCAGAAGGGTCTGGGTCGGAGAGATTGACCTCCCCCAGGACCTGGAAGGCCTCCGCGGCGGCGCGCGGCGAGTCGGGCACGATCCCGTGGATCACCTCGAGCCCGTAGATGTCGGCCGCGCGCTCCTGGCCGCGGCTGTAGCCGTTGACGATGGGAAGCCCCACCTCCGAGAAGACGGCCAGCAGCAGGAGCAGCACCGGGAGCGAGGCGAGATCGCCGAGGCCCCGGATCCCCCACCGGCCGCCCCACCGCGAGAGCGCCCGGCGCGAGGACCGGTCCAGCACCCAGAAGGCGGCGAGCAGCAGCCCCCAGAGAAACAGGATCGTCTTCCAGACGTGGTGGAGAACGTAGTGCCCCATCTCGTGGCCGAAGACGAACAGGGTCTGCGGGGGCGTGGCCCTTGAGATCGTGGTGTCCCAGACCACGACGCGCTTGGAGGGGCCGATGCCGGTGACGTAGGCGTTGATCGACTTGTACTTGGCGCTCGCGTTCATCTCGAACATGCGCTCACGCGGGATCGAGAGCCCGCCCCGCCGCGTGACCTGCTCGATCTTTTCGGTCAGCTCGGGCTGCTTCGCCGCGAGCGGCTCGAAGCGGAAGAAGAGGGGATCGATCACGTAGGGGGCCAGAAAGACGAGGAACACGATCACCGGCAAGGAGAAGAGCCAGGCCTTCATCCACCAGCGGCGCTCGCTCCTGCGAATCAGGCCGTAGATCCCCCAGACGATCAGAAGCGTGATCGCGATGCCAACGAGGCTGCCCTTGACCCAGTCCCAGAGCCAGGAGCCCCACCCCTGAACGGACTGGTCGTAGGCGAGCGCCAGGCGATGCCGGTACGCCCCCACGGGCAGCTCCAGGACGCCCTGCGTGAAGAGAAGCAGCGGCACAAAAATCGCCACCTGACCGAAGCGCCGGCGGCTTCCCCGCTCGGCCCAGTCGCGGTACTTCGGAGGCAGGCGCAGCGCGACCAGCAGCAGCAGCACGCTCAGCCCGTAGGCGAAGGCCGCGAAGTGGAGGCGGTAACGCGCCTTTGCGTAGGCGATGGCCTTCTGGTACTTCTCGGGAGTCAGCGTGTAGCTCTGCGGACCGGGAGCCGAGAGGGAGGGTGTCGGCTCTGGATCGGGCGCCGGCGCAGCGACGGCTGCCGCCGCCATCCCCCACGCCAGGAGAACCGCCCCGGCCAGCCGGACGCGGACGGGGTCGGGTCTCTGATCTTGTGACCCCGCAGCCACCGTCGAGAGGGTCATGGCGAGTTCACGTCTTCACAGACCTGACCCCCTCTTGCAGGCGGCGCAGCTCGGTGATGTCGCGGCTGATCTGGAGGGCGGCCACGGTGCGGCCGAAGTCGTCGAAGAGGGGCACGACGACGGTCTCGCAGAAACCCTCGGCGCCGTCCTTGCGCCGGAAGGCGACCTCGCCCGACCAGCGCCCCTGCTTGTGCATCTCGGCGAGCATCTGGGCCGCGCGTTTTCCGGCTTCGCCTCCGCCGTAGATCGGATGCAGGCGCCCCAGCACCTCCTCCTTCGCGTAGCCGAACATCTTCTCGGCGCCCGGGTTGCAGTCGAGCACCTTGCCCGTCAGGTCCATGACGATCACGCCGTCGAAGAGGTGCTGGAAGGTGCGCGTGTGCCGCCGCAGGATCTCCTCCATCTTCGAGCGGTCGGAGACGTCCCGAAAGCACCAGACGCGCCCCACGGTCTTGTCTCCCACACGGTGGGGCGCCGAGTATCTCTCGAAGACACGCCCGTCTTTGAACTCGAGCCAGTCGTAGCTCTGCGACTCGGGCTGGCTGTAGAGCTCGCGGACCTTCTTCAGGAACCGCTCGGGGTCCTTCAGCTGGTCGAGCACGAAGGCGAGCAGCTGGTTATCGTCCCGCGACTGCACGAGGGTCTCCGGGATCCGCCACATTTCGAGGAACCGACGGTTGGAGCTGACGACCTTGCCCTCGCGGTCCACGACCAGCACCCCATCGGCCGTCGCGTCGAGTGTGGACTTCAGAAGAGAGAGGGAGTGCTCGAGCTCATTCTCGACCTCGCTCTGGTCCGTCACGTCGCGGAAGCTCCAGACCCTCCCGAGCGTCTTCTCCCCCACCCGCTGCGGCCGCGACGTGCGCTCGAAGACCCGCCCGTCGACGAGCTCCAGCTGCGCCGGAGGCTCGGCGTCTCGCGTGGAGGAGACGCCCATGACCTTCTTCAGGAACCCGGATTGGTCCTTGATCTGCTCCGCCACGTGCGCGAGCAGCCGGTTGCGGTCCTCGGCTGCAGCGACCTCGTCCGGCACACGCCACATCTCGTAGAAGCGCCGGTTGGCGGAAACGACCTGGCCCTCGTCGGTGACGACCAGGATGCCGTCGGCCGTCGCGTCGAGCGTCGCCCGGAGCAGGGAGACCGACTCCTGGAGCTCCCGCTCGACCCGCTTCTTCGCCGTGACGTCCAGGGCGACGCCGATGACCCCCCGGATCGACCCATCCGGGTTGCGCAGCGGCTCGACGTGCGAGGCGAACGAGCGCCCCCGCCACTCGACCTCGAAGCTGACCGATTCGCCCAGCAGCGCCCGTCGATGCGCCACGAGCGGCAGGAACTCGGGGTCGCGGATCCCGAAGTACTCGGTCAGCGGTACGCCGTCGAACTGCCCGGGGCGCTGGTTCATCTCGCCCAGCGCTTTCCCCCGGGACGAAGTAATCACAAGCTCCCGGTCGGTCGACCAGAGCACCGCCGGCATCTGCGAGGCCACCATCTCCAGGTTGACCTGCGTCTCCCGCAGCGCCTCCCGCGCGGCCTGCCGCTCCCGCCGCAGCAGCCGCCGCAGCTCGAGCTGCACGACCACATGGCGCGACAGCGCCCGCAGGGCCTCCAGCTGGTCGGCCGTCAGCTGCCGGGGCTTGCGGTCCATCACGCAGATGGTGCCCAGAGCCTGCCCGTCGGCGGTCGTCAGAGGCGCTCCCGCGTAGAACCGGATGCCCGCCACCCCGGTGACGATCGGGCTGTCGTGGAAGCGCTCGTCAGCCTCCGCGTCGGGAACCACCATCACGTCGCTCTCCAGGATGGTGTGCCCGCAGAAGGAGGTCTCGCGCGGCCCCTCCGACTCCTCGACGCCGATTCTCGACTTGAACCACTCCCGCTCCCGGTCGACAAGCGAGATCCGCGCCATCGGAGCGCTGCAGATGAGCGCGGCCAGCCGCGTTAGATCGTCGAACTCCCGCTCGGGCTCCGTATCCAGGATCTCGTAGCGCGCGAGCGCCGCGAGCCTGGCCGTTTCGTCCGGAGCCGTCGGAGCGGGTTTCATGATGGGAGCCCTGATGCTTTCCGGATCATATTCCAGGCAGCGAGACCCGCGCGCCGTCCAGAAAAGTGGATGGAGACAGCTTCCCGTACGGCGCGAAGCGCCGCTGGTTCCCGGCACTAGAGCAACGGAGCGGCGCCGCCAGCCGTCGCTCGAGGACTCTTTATCCTCTTGCCAAACCCGGCCCGCGGTGGAGGTAGGATACCGGCAACCGAGGAGGTCTGATCGAACGAGCCCGCGTTTCTCTCAACCTTTGAGGAGGTAAGTCATGTGGAGGTCTAGTAGCTGGGCAAGAGTGCTGGTCTGGTTCGTCGCGCTCGCCGGGCTTGGCCTCTTCGCCCTGGCGCAGGAGAACACCGGCAACATCTTCGGCCGCGCCATTGACGAGAACGGAGGTCCTCTGCCCGGAGCGACCGTCACGCTGACGGGCCCGCACGCGCCGCGCAACACGGTCACGGATGTCAACGGCAACTTCCGCTTCTTGAAGGTCCCTCCCGGCCGCTACAAAGTCACGATCGCCCTGCCGAGCTTCTCGACGTTCGCGCGGGAGGACGTGATCGTCACGCTCGGAAGGAACACGGACGTCGGCGCGCAGCTCAAGCTCGTCAGCGTCCAGGAGACGATCACCGTCACGGGCTCGACACCTCTGATCGACACGCGCAAGGTGGAGACCGGCGTCACGTTCTCGAGCGAGGAGATCCAGGACATCCCGACCGCGCGCGACATCTACGCCCTCATGCAGCAGGTCCCGGGCATCCAGCTCGACACGGTCAACGTCGCCGGCAACGCGACCGCTCGGGCGGCCGGCGGGCCCGACTTCTCCTCGAAGGGCTCCGGCAACGTCACCTACCAGGTGGACGGGGCAAGCGTCACCGACAACTCCTACGGCGCCTACAACAGCGGCCAGGCCCGCCAGAACGGCGGGACCAACACGTACTTCGACTTCGACACGTTCCAGGAGGTGGATGTCTCGACGGGCGGGTCGATCATCGGTCAGGAGACGCCGGGAGTCACGATCAACGTCGTGACCAAGCGGGGCACCAACGAGTTGAAGGGCTCGGCCCGCTACCTCTACGTTTCGGACAGGTTCCAGTCTCAGAACCTGCCGCAGGAGGCGATCGACCAGGGCTTCGAGACCAACAGCACGCGCTTCATCCGCGAGTACGGCGCGGAGATGGGCGGGCCGATCATCAAGGACCGCCTCTGGCTCTGGGGCTCCGGCTCGCGCCAGGACATCTCGCTCAAGGAGATCGGCTTCGATCCGGAGGGCAATGCGGTCACCTCCACCGTCCGATTGACGCCCTGGGCCGCCAAGCTGAACGCGCAGATCTCCGGCGCCAACTCCCTCAGCCTCTACTACCAGCGCAGCAACCGCACCGAGTCCGGCCGCGGCAACGGCCCGAACCGGGCGCCGGAGACGCTGACGACGCTTCTCATCCCGACCGACTTCTACAAGCTGGACGACAGCCACGTCTTCAGCCCGGACCTCTTCTTCTCGATGTTCGTCAACTACCAGTTCCCGGAATACGACGACATCCCGGCGGGAGGCACTGGCCCGGGGAGCCCGCAGACGGTCTACTACGACGGCGTCTACCACGGCAGCTACTATTTCTACGACGCGAAGAACCCGCAGTACCAGGGAAACGGCACCGTCTCCAAGTTCTTCAACACCGGCAGCGTCAACCACGAGCTGAAGTTCGGCTTCAACTACAAGCGGCAGATCAACGATTCCGCCACGGGCTGGCCGGGGGACCAGATCTTCGGCTCCGAGTACTCGACCGTCGCCTACGCCGCGGTCGTCCGCAACGTCCGGACGGTCTACAAGACCGAGTTCTTCACCGGCATGCTCGGCGACACGCTGACCGCCGGCAACCTGACGGTCAATGCCGGCGTCCGTTACGAGGTGGAGCGGGGCCGCAACCTCCCCGGCGAGGCGAAGGGAAACCCGACCTTCCCGGAGCTGCTCCCGCCGGTCGTCTTCAACGGCAACGACGGCTACCCCTTCAACTACCAGACGTGGCAGCCGCGCGCTTCCATCGGCTACGCCCTCGGGCCGCAAAAGACGACTCAGCTGCGCGCTTCCTATGCGCGCTACGCCGACCAGCTCGGCTTCGTCACGTGGCAGATGAACGGCCTGCCGATCACGAGCGGTTTCTACTACTACTGGGTCGACGCCAACGCGGACCACCACGTGGATGCGGACGAGATCGACTTCGACTCGGGAGCCCTCTTCTACTACAACGTCGATCCGAACACCCAGCCGATTCCGCCCAACGCGGTCACACCCGACTTCCGACCCCCGATCACCGACGAGTTCACGTTCGGCGTGGACCAGCAGATCGCCAACGACTTCGCCGTTTCGGCGACCTACACGTATCGCCACGCCAAGGACCTGCAGTACCGGCTGCCGATCGGCGCGGGGCCGGACACCTGGGAGCTGGGGGGGTTCGCTTCCGGCACCGCGGTGGCGGCCAACGGCTTTACTCTCTCTTTCGACGAGCCCTTCTACTTCCTCACGCTGGAGGACGCGCCGACCGGGGACCTGTTCCTGAACCGGCCCGCAGCCACACAGAACTACCATGGGATCGAGCTCTCGGCGGTCAAACGATTGTCCAACCGCTGGATGCTCCGCGGCAGCTTCAGCTGGAACAGCTGGAAGCAGAGCATCCCCCCGGAAGCGATTCTGGATCCCAACAACCGCTGGCTCCTCGGCGGGCAAAACGAGGATGGAGGGGCGGTCGTCGGCTATTCGAGCAAGGACACCATCTGGATCAACGCGCGGTGGCAGTTCAACGTCGCGGGGCTCTATCAGGGCCCCTGGGGGATCAACTTCGCGGCCAACTTCTTCGGCCGGGAGGGGTACCCGCAGTCCTACCGGATCCGTTCCCGGCAGCGCGACGTGGACGGAGCGAGAACGAGCAACCTGATCGGAAGGATCGACGACTTCCGCCTCGCGAACGTCTACTCGCTCGACCTGCGCCTGGAGAAGGCGTTCCACATCGGTCCGCTGACTTTCACTCCCATGGCGGAATGCTTCAACGTCACCAATGCCGGGACGATCCTCCAGCGCGAAAGCTATCTCGGCGACTACAACTTCAACAACGAGACGTTCATCCAGGACGACAACTTCAACACGATCCTCGAGACCCAGAGCCCCAGGATCTGGCGTTTCGGCGCCCGCATCAGCTTCTGAGGCTGGAAGAAGCCCCGTCGGGCCCGCCCGGGATCGGGCGGGCCTTTTTCGTTTTTGTAGACTCCCGGCGATGAGGGTACGCGTCCGAGCCGCGCTGCTTCTCGCGGCGTCTTTCTCGCTCTCCTGCCGGGCCCGGGAGGCGCCCTCCGCCGCGGCGGGTCCGCCGCGGATAGCCCGCGACGTCCTGCTCCTGACCATCGACACGCTGCGCGCCGACGCCGTCGGCTTCGGCGGCAATGCCCGCGGGACCTCGCCGAACCTCGACCGCTTCGCTTCCGAGGGCCGTGTCTTCTCCTTCGCCCACGCCCACAACGTCCTGACACTCCCCTCCCACGCGAACATTCTGACCGGCCTCTACCCCTACGAGCACGGCATCCGCGACAACGCGGGGTTCCGGCTCTCCTCGAAGTTTGAGACGATGGCGACGATCCTGAAGGCGCGGGGATTCGCGACCGGCGCCTTCGTGGCGGCCTTCCCGCTCGACTCGCGTTACGGGCTGACGTCCGGCTTCGACGCCTACGAGGAGATGTACCGCCAGGTCGAGGAGCCGGAGGACTTCGAGGTCCAGCAGGCGCGCGCCGGCGAGGTCGTCGCGGCGGCGCTCGATTGGTGGAAGTCGCAGGAAGGCAGGAGCCGCTTCCTCTGGATCCACGTCTACGATCCGCACGCGCCGTACGACCCGCCGGAGGAGTACCGGAAGCGCTTTCCCGACGACCTCTATCTGGGCGAGGTCGCCTCCATGGACGCGGCGCTCGGGCCTCTGCTCGGCGCGGTCCGGGCGGCGCGGCCGGCGCCGCTGCTTCTCGCGACGGCCGACCACGGCGAGGCGCGAGGCGACCACGGCGAGCTGACCCACGGGCTCTTCGCGTACGAGGCGACGCTGCGCGTTCCGCTCTTCCTCTGGTGTCCCGATCTCTTCGGCGCCGGCAAGGACGCCCGGCCGGCGCGGCACGTCGACCTGCTCCCGACGGTCCTGGACACGGTCGGCGCCTCGACCTCCGCCAGGCTTCCCGGCACCTCCCTGCTCGCGGCTCCCACCGCGGAGGCCGAGACCTACTTCGAGTCCCTCCCGGTCAGCTTCAACCGCGGCTGGGCGCCCTTGCGCGGCCTGATCGGAGGCGGGCACAAGTACATCGACCTGCCTATCCAGGAGCTGTACAACCTGGCTTCCGACCCCCGCGAGGCTCGCAACCTCGCCCCCGCCGGGCCGGATGCCCTGCGCCGGCTCCGCAAGAAGCTGCTGGAAGTCCCGTCGGGGCCGACGGCGCGGGAGGCGGTCGGCGCCGAGGAGGCGGCGAAGCTGCGCAGCCTCGGATATCTGTCGGGCGGGAACGAGGAGAAGGCCTCCTACGGCCAGGAGGATGACCCGAAGAACCTGATCGCCGTGGACCGGCAGCTTCACGAGGTCGTGAGCCTCTTCGGGCAGGAGCGCTCCGGTGAGGCCCTCCCGATCGCGCGCCGGCTCGTGGAGGAGAACCCGAAGATGAAGATGGGGTATCTCCAGCTCGCCTTCCTGCTGAACCAGAAGGGGGATCTCGCGGGTGCTCTGCGCGTCTACGAGAAGGCGGAGTCCAACGGTCTTCGCGACGAGAGCCTCCTGCGCCGGAGGGCGATGCTCCTCTCGGAGATGGGACGGCCGAGCGAGGCCGTGGCGCTGCTGGAGCCCTACCGGGAGGGCGAGGATCTCGAGACGCTCAACGCGCTCGGCATCGCGCTGACCGACGCGGGGCGGCCGGCGGACGGCCTCGCGGTCTTCTCGCGCGCATTTGAAATCTATCCGCGCAACGCGCAGGCGTACCAGAACGCCGGGCTCGCCCTGATCAAGCTCGAACGGCTCGAAGAGGCCCGGCAGAACCTCGAGAAGGCGCTCTCGATCTCGCGGCGAAGCCCCCGCGCGTTGAACGCTCTGGGCGTCGTCTGGTCCCGCCTCGGAGAGCCCCGAAAGGCAGTCGAGGCCTGGGCCCGCTGCGTCGAGGTGGACCCGGAGCAGTACGACGCGCTCTACAACCTGGGGCGGGTGGCGGGGCAGGTCGGCAACTGGGAGCTCGCCCGGCGGGCGCTCGAGCGGTTCGCAGCCACGGCGCCCCCGGCGAAGTATCGCCGGGACATCGCGGACGTGAAAGCCGTGCTGGCCGAGATGAACCGGGCCGGCGGCTGACCGGGGGGAGAACGATGAGCCGCCGATTCCCCCTCGCCGCCGTGCTCGGCGTTCTCCTGCTCCTTCTGGATCCCCGGCTCGCTTTCCCCGACTCCTTCGTGATCACCGGGGCGCGCGTGGCCGATGGGACCGGAGGCCCGCTCAAAGAGGGGAGCGTTCGGGTCGAGGGGGACCGGATCGCCGCCGTCGGGAAGCTCACGCCCAGGAAGGGGGAGCGCGTCGTGGACGGCCGGGGACTGGTGCTCGCACCCGGCTTCATCGACATCCACAACCACTCGGAGGAGGAGCTGCTCTCGCAGCCGCTTGCCGAGACGCAGGTCTCCCAGGGGATCACGACCGTCGTCCAGGGCCCCGACGGCGGCTCGGCCTGGCCGATCAGCGACTACCTCCGCAAGCTCGCTGCCGCGCCCCCCGCCGTCAACGTGATGACGATGGTCGGGCACGCCACCGTGCGCGAGATGGTCATGGGCAAGGACCATAAGCGCGTCGCGACGGAGGAAGAGGTCGCCAGGATGGCCGCTCTGGTCGAGCAGGGCATGCACGAGGGGGCGGCCGGCCTCTCCTCCGGCCTCGAGTACGAGGTCGGCAGCTACAGCGGGACCGAGGAGTTGGTCGAGCTCTCCGAGGCGGCCGCGCGGCACGGCGGCTTCTACATGTCGCACGTTCGCGACGAGGCCGACCGGACCTTCGAGGCCTTCCGCGAGGCGATCGCGATCGGAGAGCTGGCGAAGATCCCCGTCCAGATCTCGCACATCAAGATGGGGGTCGTCGGGATGTGGAACCGAGCGCCGGAGGCCGTCGCCCTCTTCGAGCAGGCCCGCGACCGGGGCCTCGACGTGACTGCCGACTGCTACCCCTACGAGGCCTGGCACTCCAACATGGAGGTCCTGGTCCCGAACAAGCGGTACGACGACCCGGAGAGCGTCGCGGAGGCGCTGGCGGACGTGGGCGGCGCCGCCCGCATCACGATCACCGAGTGCAAGGCGCATCCGGACTACAACGGCCGCACGCTCGAGGAGATCGCGAAGGCCGAGGGCATAACGCCGGTTGAGCTCTACATCCGCATGATCCCGGAGGGGGGCGCCGGCATCATCGGGCACTCCATGACGGAGAAGGACGTCGAGACGTTCTACCGCCGCCCCTGGGTCATGGTCGGAAGCGACGGCGGGATCGACGTCGCGCACCCACGCGGGGCGGGGACCTTCCCGAAAGTCCTCGGGCGCTACGTGCGCGAAAAGCGCTGGCTGACGTTGCCGGAGGCGATCCGGAAGATGACGTCGCTGCCGGCCAAGCGCCTGAAGCTCGCGGACCGGGGCGAAATTCGGGTCGGCAGGAAGGCGGATCTGGTGCTCTTCGACCCGAAGACGGTCGCCGACCGATCCACTTTCGAGAAGCCGCGGGAGCTCTCCGTCGGGATTGCGATGGTCTTCGTCAACGGGGAAGCGGTCTGGGAGAACGGCAAGGCGCCGGGGGCGCGGCCGGGGCGAGCGCTCGTGGGAGGCGGGGCGGAGGTCGCCCGCGGCAGCGGTTCCGGCAGCCTGCTCATCGTCGGTGGGGGGCCGATCCCGGACTCGATCGTCCGCCGGTTCGTCGAGCTGGCGGGAGGCTCGGGCAGGGCGCGTATCGCGGTCCTTCCGATGGCGAGCGAGGACCCGGATGCTGGGACCAAGATCGTCAAGGACTTCGAGAAGCTCGGGGCAACAGCCGAGCGAATCGCGCTCGACCCCGCGGCGGAAGGCTTCGAGGAGGCGCCCGGCAAGCTCGAAGGCATGACGGGCATCTGGTTCGGCGGCGGCGACCAGTCCCGGTTGACCGCAGCCCTCGGTGGCACGCCGGTCGAGAAGGCGATCCGGGAGCGTTTCGCCTCAGGCGCAGTCATCGGCGGCACCTCGGCCGGCGCGGCCGTGATGTCCACGCCGATGATCACGGGAGACGAGAAGCACCCGGGCGGCAGCCGCCCGCCCAAGGACCCCAGCGACTCCGCGAGCGCCTTCCTGACGATCGCGCGCGACAACATCGTGACGAAGGAGGGATTCGATCTGCTGCCCGGCGCGATCGTGGACCAGCACTTCGTGCGCCGGAGGCGCCACAACCGGCTGATCAGCCTGGTGCTGGAGCATCCCGACAAGGTCGGCGTCGGCATCGACGAGTCCACGGCGCTCGAGGTCGGCCCCGACGGGCGGTGGAAGGTGCTGGGCGAGAGTGTCGCCGTCGTCTACGACGCGCGGAAGGCGCGCGTGACGGCGCCCGGCCAGCCGCTCGGCGCGGCGGACGTGCGCATGCAGGTTCTCCCGCCCGGAAGCGTCTACGACCCCACCACCGGCCAGGCGCAACTCCCCCGGTGAGGGGTCAACCGTGAACTCCTGAACTCTTCGGACCGAGATGTGCAAGAGTGCATGCCTGACCCCATAATGGAGCCTCTGCCCGTAGCTCAGCCCGGATAGAGCAACGGCCTTCTAAGCCGTAGGTCGGCGGTTCGAATCCGCCCGGGCAGGCCA
>JBOGJK010000098.1:0-3809 GCA_050745345.1 Thermoanaerobaculia bacterium | reverse complement strand
GAGCTGCTCGGCGCCCTTCAGCTTCTCTCCGCGCAACGGGTGCGCGAGGCGCGGGACGCCTTCAAGCGGGCCAACGAGCTCGCCGCCGGACGCTGCTTCAAGTGCCTCGAGGGCCTGGCCGCGGCGGAGCTGCGCCTGGGCGACACCAGGGCGGCGGCCGCGGCCGCCCGGGAGGCGGGCAAGATCGCCGCCTCGCCCGAAGAGGCCGCGCGGGCGCAGAACCAGCTCGGGCTCGCCCTCTCCGGCGGCGGAAAGGACGCAAAGGGGCTCGCCGAAGCCGAGATGGCATTCCGCAAGGCGCTCGACCTCTGGGACGGGAAGCTGAACGCCGCCCGTTACAACCTCGCCGGCGTCCTGCTGCGGGAGGGCAAGCGCAGCGAGGGACTCGAGTGGCTGGAGGCGTTTCTGACGCAGGAGCCCGAGGGCCCGCGGGCGGCGCAGGCCCGCACCCTGAAGCGCATCCCCCACCGGGCAGGCGAGATCCTCGCGCCGGACTTCGCCGTCGACACACTGGCGGGCGGCAGGCTCACGCTGGCGGGACTGGCCGGCAGGGTCGTGCTGGTGGACTTCTGGGCGACCTGGTGCGGACCCTGCCGGCTGGCCCTGCCGGAGCTGAAGACTCTGAAGAAGGAGATGGCGAAGAAGCCGTTCGAGCTCGTCAGCTTCAGCGCGGACCGGTACCTCTCGACGCTTCAGGACTTCGTCGCGAAGAACGGCATGGACTGGCCACAGCACTGGGACCAGAAGGGGACGCTTGCGCGCGACTTCTCGGTTTCCTCCTATCCCAGCTACTACCTGATCGACTCCGAGGGCGTCATCGTCTACACGGCCCGAGGCTGGTCGCCCCGCACGGGGCAGGAGATCGCCTCACGAGTCCGGGCGGCTATAGGAAAGGCAAAGAGGAGGGAGAAGGCCGCCGGCAGCCGGTAGTCCAGTGCGGACTGCCGACTGCCGACTGTCCACTAATTGGGCGGCGGGCTCGGCGTGCCGACGTCCACGACCCACTTCCAGCTTCCGTCCTTCTGTTTCTTCCAGACGGAGCAGTACTTGCCGTAGCGCGTGACGATCTTTCCGTCCTTGTCGGGCCCGCGCTACTCGTAGGTGCCGAGGGTCTAACTAAATTTACTTTGATTAGCTGTAACGCAGGTCCGACGAACGGACTTCATCTGTCCCGGCCCTCGTAGGATCCTGGCCGTCGAATCAGTCTATGCACTTCCGCGCCTCGAGCCCGTACGACTTCCACCGCCCGTCGAAGTGCGAGCTGCGGGTCGCGCTGCGGCATCGGGGCGTGCCCGAAGCGGAGCCGAATGAGTTCGTCGAGCTGCTCCGCCGCCTGGGTGAGCGGCACGAGAAGGCCCATCTCGCCACCCTCACGGACGTCGTCGACTTGTCCGGTCTCGAGGACGAGCAGGCGCGCGAGCGAGAGACCCTCGCCGCGATCCGCGAGGGTGCCCCTGTCATCTATCAGGCCCGCTTCCGCGCGGCGGTCTCGCTCGACGGCGAACCCCACGACCTCGTCGGCGAGCCGGACTTTTTAATCCGCGCCCCTGGCCGGGACGGCTACCTCATTCGTGACTCGAAACTCGCGCGGCACATCGGCGACGGCCACCATCCCGAGATCGTCCTGCAGCTCCAGCTCTACGGCTGGCTCTACGAGCGCGCCGTCGGAGCGCCGTCCGCGGGCCTCGAGGTCCACTGCGGTACGGGCGACCTGGTCCCGGTCCCGTACGACGGCGGTGAGGCCGCCCTGGGCTTCCTCCGCGACCTGCGCCGAATGCGCCTCACCCCGGAGGACGCCTACGAGCCCGTCGGCTGGTCCAAGTGCGGCGACTGCGGGTACCGGGACCTCTGCTGGAAGCAGGCCGAGGCCGCTCGGGACGTGGCGCTCCTGCCGGGCGTTGATCAGGGATGGGCGCGCAAGCTCCGCGAGCACGGCGTCCCGGATATCCCCGCGCTGCGAGCCGCGTTCGACCGGCCCGACCTCCGCGACCTCTTCTACGACAGGGCCACCAAGAAGAAGCCCGAACGGATCAAGCCCGCGGCCCTGACCATCCGCCGCAGTCTCGAGGCCCACGAATCGAAAGCGGCCGTCCCGATCGCTCCAGTCGAGCTCCCCGATCCCTCGAACTGCGTCATGCTCGACCTCGAGGATCTGCCGCCCCATCTCGACGATCTCGAGAAGATCTACCTCTGGGGAATCAAGGACTTCCGCTGCGACCTGCCACGGTACCTGCACGCCGACGCGGGCTTCGGTCAGGACGGCGACAGGTGCGGGTGGGAGGACTTCCTCCGCATTGCCGCCGATCTGCTCGACGCCAGTCCCGACCTCCGATTCGTCCATTACGGCAACTACGAACGAACGAAGATCAACCTTTACGTCGGCCAGTTTGGGGACCCGACCGGCACCGCCGGCCGCGTCCTCGACCGCCTCTTCGACCTCCACCGCGCCGTCACCCGCTCGGTCGCTCTCCCCGTCCCCAGCTACGGCCTCAAGGAGGTCGAGAAGCTCGCCGGCTTCACCCGGAAGCTCCCCGACGCCGGGGGCGCCTGGGCCATGTGCCGCTACATCGAGGCCACCGAAACCTCCGACCCGACCGCCCGGCACGCGATCATCGAACAGATCCTTGCCTACAACGAGGAGGACCTGGACGCGACCTGGGCGGTGATGAGGTGGAGCGCGAGAATCGAGCAAACTTCTGAGATCACTGATTTTGACCAGCACAAGCCTTCCACCGGAACCGCCTGAGGTGCGTTCTAGGCTAGACTGACGCTCAGATAGGACGATATATGGGAGCAACGGATCGAATCGAGGTCAACGCGGCGGTCATGATGGGCAAGCCCGTGATCAAAGGGACGCGGGTGCCGGTCGAGCTAATCCTGCGCAAGATGGCAGAGGGTGCGACTGAAGCTGATCTCCTCGACGCATATCCTCGATTGACGCGGGAAGACCTTCGCGCCGCCGTTACCTATGCGGCCGACAGCGTGGCGCACGAGGAAACTCTCATCCTGGAAGGTTCCTCGAGGGGCTGAACCCGACCGATGCGGTTCCTCGCGGACGAAAGCTGCGATTTCGCAGTCGTCCGTGCGCTTCGCGCCAGCGGCCATGACGTGGCTGCTGTGGCAGAAATGGCATCGAGGGCGGAGGATCGTGCCGTGATCGAGCAGGCCGCTGAGGGCAAGCTGATTCTGATTACCGAAGACAAGGATTTTGGTCAGCTTGTCTTCGCAGCGGGGAAACCCTCAGCCGGCGTGATTCTTATCAGGTTCCCGAGTGACCAGAGAAGGACCTTGCCTCAGGCCATTCAGGAGTTGATTCGGAAGAAGGGGAACGATCTTGAGGGCCGGTTCGTCGTTCTCCAGCCGGGCCGTGTCCGGATCGGTGCGGCCTTGCCGAAGTAGCTTGCGAGAACGAAGCGAGGCTTGTCGAAGCTTGGAATGAATCTTTCCCCCGTTCAGGACGCGATCATCGGCCAGAGCCTTACCTACAAACGAACAGGATGGCGGTGCGGCGAGGGTGGTGATCGGATGACTCAGGGATCTTCCGGTCAGGAGGCCGCCCCGGAATGGGATTACGCTTCGCCTAGCCCGCCTTCCGGAACAGCTCGTACCGCTCCGCCAGAAACTCCCGATTCGGCCGGAGTTCCTCATGCCTGGGCACGACCAGCAGCTCCCGGCGGTGGAACTCCCGCAGGCCGTGCTCGAGCATTGGGCCGTCGTGCTCGAGTAGCAGTCTCTCGCTAATCTCGATCCGGTAGTCCGGGCGAATGCCAAGGAAGTGCCGATCGAACGCCGCGTGGTGCAGTTTGCAC
>JBOGJK010000097.1:0-3866 GCA_050745345.1 Thermoanaerobaculia bacterium | reverse complement strand
GCTCTGCACGCTGCGAGAGGCCATCACGGCCGCTAACACCAACACGGCCTCGGGGGCAACGGCGGGCGAGTGCGTCGCGGGAGCCTCCGGCCTCGACAGCATCTCTTTCACCGTCATTGGCGCCGGCTGCTCGGGTCTCGCCTGCACCATCGCCCCAGGCTCCGGTCTGCCCACGATCACCGAGCCCGTCCTCCTCGATGCGACGACGCAGCAGGGCTACGCCGGAAGCCCCCTGATCCGGATCGACTGGACGGTGCCGGCTGGCGGCAATGGACTTTCCATCACTTCGGGCGGCAGCACGGTCAAGGGCTTCTCGATCACGCACTTCTCCAATGCGGTCTTCCTGACGACAAACGGCAACAACACGATCCAGGGCAACTGGCTGGGGCTGGACCTCTCGGGGGCCGCGGCGGGCAACGGCTACGGCGTGGAGGTGAACCCCTCGTCGAACAACCTGATCGGCGGGACGACGGCCGCGCAACGCAACGTGATCTCGGCCAACGGCATCGGGGGCGTCCACCTCGTCAACGGCTCGTCGAACAACGTGGTCTCCGGCAACTACATCGGCACGGACGCCGCCGGAACGGCCAGCTTTGGCAACGGCAGCAACGGCGGGGTCTACGCGGGTTCCAACGGCAACACGATCGGCGGAACGGCCGCCGGGGCCGGCAACGTCATTGCCGGTAATTATGCCGGTGTCTGGCTCTGGGAATCGACCAACAACATCGTGCAGGGCAACTTCATCGGCACGGACAAGACCGGCATGGTCGCGCTCGGCAACGGTGGAGGAGGTGGCATCGGTCTCGTCGGAAACGTCTCGGGCACCACGATCGGAGGCTCGGCTGCCGGCGCCCGGAACGTGATCTCGGCAAACACCGGTCCCGGGATCAATCTGCAGGCCTCGTCGGCCACGGGCATGGTGATCCAGGGCAACTACATCGGGACGGACGCCGCGGGGACCGGCGACCTGGGCAATGGGAACGACGGCATCTTCGTCGCGTACGGTGGCACGGCGTTGAACCTCCTGATCGGCGGCACGGGCGCGGGCGAGGGGAACGTCATCGCCTTCAACGGGAAGGGCCTGGCCGGAAGCGGCGTCTGGAACCACGACGACACGCGCGTTGCGATCCGCGGCAACTCGATCCACTCGAACAAGACTCTCGGCATCGACCTGGGCTACCAAATTCGCGGCGTGACGTTAAACGACCCCGGCGACGCCGACACGGGGCCAAACAATCTGCAGAACTTCCCCGTGTTGACGACCGCCTCGTCCACCGCCATCCCCTCCCCCAGCACGACGATCGTGGGGACGCTGAACAGCGCCGCTTCGACCGACTACCAGATCGACTTCTACTCGAACGCCTCCTGCAATTCCTCCGGCTACGGCGAGGGACAGACCTATCTCGGCTCGAAGCAGGTCACGACCGACGGCTCCGGTAACGCGAGCTTCAGCGCCACCTTCCCGGTAACGGTCTCGCCGCAGGCCCGCCTGACGGCCACCGCGACCGACCCCAACGGCAACACCTCGGAGTTCTGCTCCTGTCTCTCGCTGCAGGCCAAGTACCACACGATCACCCCGTGCCGGGTGGCCGACACCCGCACGACCGCGCCGCCGGCGCTCGCCGCCGGCGCCAACCGCACCTTCGTCGTCGGCGGACAGTGCGGCATCCCCGCGGCCGCCCAGGCCGTGGCCTTCAACTTCACGATCACGCAGCCGACGGCCCTGGGCGACCTGCGCATCTTCACGGGAGGCGGGACGCTCCCCCTCGTCTCCACGATGAACTACCGCAAGGACCAGACCCGCGCCAACAACGGAATCGTCCCGCTCGGCCCCTCCGGCGACATCGTCGTCCACGTCGACCAGTCAAGCGGCACCGTCCACTTCGTCATGGACGTCAACGGATACTTCCAGTAGAAACGAGGCGCCTTCACCCCCCGGCGTCCTGTGCCAGAATCCGGGGCATGAGACCGCGCGGCCGGGCGATACTCTTCGCCGCGCTCTGCCTGCTTCTTCCCGGGAGCGCCCGCGCCGCCGCCAACCGCGTCCACCACGAGCAGAACCTGAACCTGACCGGCGGCGCCTGCGGGAACTACCTCGACCGGCTCATCCCGAACTCGACGCAGAGCTACCCGCTGCGCTTCAAGGTCGAGTTCCAGACCTTCACCGATCAGGCTCGCGTCTACTACACGACGGACAGCAGCAACCCGACGGGCACCTTTGGCTTTGGGTTCGGCACGACGCAGGCCCTGACGGCATCCTACGCCTGCACCTTCTTCGACCTCTCTCAAAGCCAGACCGCGGACGTGGTCAACGCGACGATTCCGCCCCAGCCGGCCGGCACCGTGGTCAAGTACATCGTGAGCGCCTGGCTCTCCTCCGAGGTACCGCTGAACCTGGAGATCTTCGGCAACAGCGGGACGTGCGCGACCTGCACCGCCTGCACGGACTCGACGACCGGATGTCCCGATCTCTTCCAGTACGTCGTCGTGGCCCCGCCGACGCAAACCCCGACGAGGACGCCGACCAGCACACCCACGCCGACGGCGACGAAGACCAGCACGGCGACTCCGACGAGAACGCCGACCATCACCCGCACGCCCACCACCACTTCCACCCCGACGCCGACCGCCACGATCACTCCGACCCCCACCCGGACTCCCACGGCGACGATCACCCCGACGCCGTCGCGCACGCCGACCCGCACCGCGACTTCGACGCCGAGTCAGACGCCGACGGCGACACCCACTCGGACTCCCGCGCCTACGCCGCCGCCCGCGATCAACGCCCCCTTCTTTTCGCTCTCTCCGTGTCGGCTCGTGGACACCCGAAATCCCGACGGGCCGCTCGGCGGGCCGGTCCTCCAGGCTGGCTCCAGCCGGTCCTTCGTAGCGGCCGGTCAGTGCGGCATTCCGGCGACGGCCCGCGCGATCTCGGTCAACGTCACCGTCACCCAGCCGGCCACTGCCGGACACCTGACCGTGTTTCCAAACGGGTCCGACGTGCCCTCGACGTCCACCATCAACTACGGCGCCAATCAGACCCGTGCCAACAACGCCATCGTCCTGCTCGGGCCGTCCGGCGATTTCGCGGTCCTTTGCGGCCAGACCTCCGGCACGGCGCACCTGGTGGTCGACGTCAACGGCTACTTCGAATGACGCGGGCCCACGACTATATCAGAATTGATATAGTCCGCGACCTCGCGTCGGACTGAGACGCTCTGTGAGCCCGGACATCTCCGTCCGCGCGGCCCGCCTCGGCCTCGTGGTCCTGACCCTATTGAACCTCTTCAACTACCTCGACCGCTTCGTCATCTCGGCTCTCGTCGAGAGCTTGAAGCGGTCGGAGCTGGCCCTTTCGGACACACAGCTCGGGTCCCTGGCGAGCGCTTTTCTGCTCGTCTACATGCTGGCCTCGCCGCCCTTTGGAGTCCTGGGCGACCGCGGCCCGAGGCCGCGGCTGCTGGCGCTCGGCGTCGGAATCTGGAGCCTTGCGACTGCGCTCGGAGGCTTCGCCCGCTCCTTCGCGGGCCTCTTCGCGGCGCGGGCGGCGGTGGGCGTGGGCGAGGCGGCCTACGGCTCGATCGCGCCGGCGTTGCTTTCGGACTACTTCCCCGCCCGACTGCGCGGGCGCGTCTTCGCGATCTTCTTCGCGGCGATTCCGGTCGGCTCCGCGGCGGGGTACATCCTCGGCGGCCTGGCCGACCAGCGCTTCGGGTGGCGGGCGGCCTTCTGGATCGCGGGGCTGCCGGGCTTGCTGCTCGCCCTGCTTTGCCTCGCGCTGCCGGAGGTCGGAAGAGGCCGCGGCCAAGAGTCACGCCCTCACCCCCGCCCTCTCCCAGAGGGAGAGGGCACGGGCGGCTGGAGGA
>JBOGJK010000096.1:0-4642 GCA_050745345.1 Thermoanaerobaculia bacterium | reverse complement strand
TCTCCACACCGCGCGAGGCGCTCGCCGCGGGAGCCGACTTGCTCGTCGTGGGAAGGCCGGTCACGGCCGCCGCCGACCCGGACGCGGCCCTCGATGCCCTGCTCGAAGAAATAGAATCGCCCGCGTGAGCGAGTGGAGGAAGCCCCATCCCGTCTGGATCGTGGGGCACCGGGGCGCCCCGCGGCGGGCGCGGGAGAACACGATTCCGAGCTTCGACTGGGCCGAGAGCTTTGGTGTCGACGCCATCGAGTTCGACCTGCGCCAGACCCGCGAAGGGGAGGCGGTCGTTTTCCACGACGAGGAGATCGCTCTGGGCTCGCAGCGGATCCCGGTGCGGCACTTCACCGCGCGCGAGATCGAGAAGCTGGCGCTCTCCTCCGAATTCGGCGAGTACCGGATCCCGAAGCTCGAGGAGGTCTTCCACCGCTACGGCCGGGCCTTGCGGTACATGGTGGAAGTGAAGGTGTCCTCCGGCACGAACCTCGCGCGGATGGCGCGCCGCGTCTCGAAAGTGGCGGCGGCCTACCGCGTCTCGGACCGCTGCCTGGTGACTTCCTTCGACGCGGAGTTCCTGCGGCGGATGCGCGAGGCGGATCCGGAGATGGCGACGAGCTTCCTGTTCGACCATCCGGTGGCGCTGCCGGAGCCGGGGCGCCCGACGCCGCTCTTTCCGCCGGTGGACTCGATCGGCCCGCGCAAGGACCTCGTGGCGCCGCTGCTGCTGGCGCAGGCGGCCGCCGCGGGGCTCCCGGTGCACGTCTGGACGGTGGACGAGATGGAGGAAGTGAGCAGGCTCTTTGCAGCGGGTGTCGCCTCGGTGACGACCAACGCGCCGGACGTCGCCCTGAAGCTGCGCGACGGCGAGGGCCGGGAGGAGCGCCACGTGGCCGTGCGGCCCGAAGTGACGGCGGAGCCGGTGAACTGAGGCGCGGCGGCCAGATCACGATAGAGTCGGCTCTTCTCTTCCTCTTCTTGGAGGTGCCGCGATGAAGAAGGTCCTCTTTCTCCTCTCCCTTCCCCTCCTCCTCGCTCTGGTCGCGGTCTGGCCGGCCCGGCCCGCCGCGGCCCAGGAAAAGAAGGAGCATCCTCAGGAGCACCCGAAGTCGGAAAAGAAGGTCTCCCTCGAGGAGATCGATCGGGCGATCCGCGCCGACGTCGAGGAGAAGGCCAGGGCCGCAGGAGGGAGCTTCCCGGTCCGCGACGACTTGCTGCAGAAGACCTGGCAGCTCGAGCTGGTGCGCGTCCACAAGGATCGCCTCCAGGCGCTCGAAGATGGTCGGTACTTCGCGTGCGTGGACTTCAAGGCGGCGGACGGCACGGCGGTGGACGTGGACTTCTTCCTGAAGAAGGAGGGAGAGCGCCTGGCCGTGGCCGACACCTCGGTCCACAAGGTCAACGGGAAGGCCCGCTACAACTACGAAGAGAAAAAGGGCGTCTGGGTCCGCGTGCCCGAGAAGGGGTAGATCGTGGTCGCCGGCGTCGCTCTTTCGCTTGCCGCCTGGCTTGCCGGCGGCGCAACGGTCGAAACCGCCGGGATTCCCGCCACGCGGCGATTCGAGGGGACCTACGTCGCGACGGTCGATTCGGTGCCGGCCGGCCTTTCCCGGCTCGAGGTCTGGGTGCCGCTTCCGCGAGACACGCCGGACCAGAAGATCGGCGACCTCAAGGTCGACAGCCCCTACCCCGGCTCGCTGCGCCGCGAGAGAGAGCACGGAAACTCCTACTTCTACTTTTCCACGGAGAATCCGTGGCCGGGACCGCTCGAGATCCGCGTGCATTTTCGGGCGGTGCGCAACCAGGTGCGCGGGGGCGCCGCGGCGCGCTCGGCCGGAGCGGTCGAGCGGCCGGAAGAGCTGCGCCGCTTCCTGGAGCCGGAGAAGTACGTGACGCTCTCGCCGCGGGTCCGGGCGCTGGCACGACAGGTGACCCTCGGCCACGCCACGCCGGAGGCCCGGGCGCGCGCGATCTACGACTACATCGTCAACACGATGACCTACGACAAGACGGCGCCCGGATGGGGCCAGGGAGACACCGAGCGGGCATGCGACGTGCTGACGGGCAACTGCACCGACTTCCACTCGCTTTTCCTGTCGCTCGCCCGGGCCGACGGGATCCCGGCCCGCTTCGTGATCGGGTTTCCGTTGATGCCGGAACCGCGAGGAAGCGTTCCGGGCTACCACTGCTGGGCGGAGTTCTATCTGCCGGGGAAGGGGTGGATCCCGGTGGATGCCTCCGACGCCTCGAAGTCGGACGACCCGCCCCGGCGCGACTACCTGTTCGGCAATCTCGACCCGGATCGGATCGAGTTCACGACGGGGCGGGACCTGAGGCTCGATCCCCCACCCTGCTCCAAAACACTCAACTACTTCATCTATCCGTACGCCGAAGGGGATGGTGCCTCGCTCGCGCCGGTCGCGATCCGGCTCGATTATCAGGATGAGCCGGCGGGGGCGGCGGCCGTGGCGGGAGGGGCGGTCGGGCGGTAGGCGGCGGAGGCAGACTCAGATCCTCGGGGCGCGAAACCGCCGCTTCGCTTCCGCGGAGGCGATCAGGCAGTCCAGCACGTAGCCCCGCGGCGTGCCGCCGGCGATCTGCCCCGTATAGAAGGAGAGCCCTTCCGCGTCGGCCGGGCGGCCGAGGAAGAGCTCGTAGGCGCGGCGCACGAAAGCGCCCGCTTCGGCATAGCGGTTTCGCTCGAGGAAGGAGGCCGCGAGCGCGCGCAGCGTGGTGCGGCCCGAGACGACGGCGGAGGCCCCCTGCCTGCCGTCGAGCCCGAGCTCGCTGACCGCACGTTCGAGGGCCGCTTCGTTCCACGCCCGCGCCTGCACGCGGACGGCTCCGCTGGCGGGGCGGCTGGGCCCGGCCTGCCGGCGCGCCGTGATCCATAGGTACTGCGTCCCCTCGCCCCAACGGTCCAGGACCTCCAGGCCCATGCGGGAGAGCCTGCGGCAGAGCGTGTCGGCGTCGAACCAGACTCCCAGCCACGTGTCCACGCCCCGGGCGAAGCCGCGGCGCCGCCCGTCCACCTGAAAGCGCAGGACTCCCCCCGCCTTGAGTGCCCGCGCCGCTTCGCGCAGGTAGCGGTACACGGCGGCCCGGGCGGGGATGTGCTGGAAGACGATGAAGGAGTAGACGAAGTCGAGCGACGCGTCGGGCACGCCGTCGAGCCGGCCGCGCGTGACCGCGAGCTCGACGTTCTCCCGGTCGGAGAGGGCCTCCCGCGCCCGCGCGACCATCTCGGGCGAGATGTCGACGCCGATCGCATGCGCGACGCGAAGGGAGAGAGGGCGCAGCAGGCGCCCCATCCCGCAGCCGATCTCCAGGGCGCGGGAGGCCGAATCGAGCGTCACATCCTGAAGGATCAGCTCCTCCAGGTCCGCTTCGCCCGATCTCCAGAAGGCCTCCTCGCTCCCGGAGTGCCCGCAGTCGATGTAGTGCGGCGCGTTCTCCCGGGCGCGGGCGTCCCAGTCATGGCGCATCCAGCGGGTGGGGAGCACCCGAGTGAAGACCCTGCGGAGAAGCTGCGCGGCCCTCACGCCGGGCTACGCCTGAATGACCAGGTGCGTCCCGCCGTAGACCTCGAGCGCGGCGCCCGTGATCGCGGCGGCGTCGTCGGAGGCGAGGAAGAGCACGGTGCGCGCCACGTCTCGCGGCCAGAGCTTTTCGGTCAGGGGCGCGGTCCGCTCGGACGCGCCGGCCTCTTCCATCCGGTTCTCCACCGCCCCCGGGCAGACCGCGTTGACCGAGATGTTGTGCCCGCGGCACTCCCGGGCCAGGCTCTGTGTCAGGCCGATCACGCCGAACTTGGCGGCGCTATGCGCCGTGAGGTTGGCCTCCCCCCGGATGCCGTGCACCGAGGCGACGTTCACGATGCGGCCGCGCCGGCGGGAGACCATTCCGGGAAGGACGGCCCGGCAGAAGTTGGCCGCCCCCGTCAGGTTCGTCGAGAGCACGAGCTCCCAGTCTTCCGGCGTGAGCTGCAAGAAGGGGCGCCAGACGAACACTCCGGCGTTGTTGACCAGGATGTCGATCGGGCCGAGCTCCGCTTCGGTCCTGCGGACGCACTCCTCCGCGGCGCCACGCGCCGTGACGTCGGCGGGGACCGCGAGGGCGGAGCTTCCGGCCTGGCGGACCAGCCGTTCCGTCTGCTTCAGCTCCGACGGTGTGCGCGCCACCAGCGCCACACGGGCCCCCTCCTCGGCGAAGTGCAGGGCGATCGAGCGGCCGATTCCCCGCCCCGCGCCGGTCACCAGCGCCGTCCGGCCGCGCAGCTTCACTCGCCAACCTTCCCGAGCTCCTCGAAGAGCTCTGCGGAGAAGAGCCGCGCGGAGTCCGAGCCGGTAAAGGTCGGGCCCGCCAGCAGTGAGACGTTCCCCTCTTCCGGGGCGGGGCGGTCGATCCGCACGCGGTGGACCACCAGCGGAAAGAGGTGCCGCTCCGGGTCGTGCGCGCAGACGCGCCCGTGACCGGCCCGGGCCTGCACCGCGGCGGCGACCGAGCGGTGCAGGTAGAGCAGGGTCGCCCGGCGCCGGCGGATCAGATTGACGGCCGTGCGGCTGGCCGCGAGCACGGCCACCGTGATCTGTGTCGCGGAGTTGGCTCGGACCTCGCCGGGAGTCAGCAGCGCCGCCCGCGGGAACCC
>JBOGJK010000095.1:0-4932 GCA_050745345.1 Thermoanaerobaculia bacterium | reverse complement strand
CGGGCCTCTTCCCGCTCCTGCTCATCGCTCTGGCCGCGCCCGCTCTCCTCGTCGCGCTGGAGGTCTCGAGCGCCGGGAAGACGGCCGCGGCGCCCGCAGAGCAGCCGTCGCGCCGGCCGGCCGCGGTGGAAGAGGCGACCGCAGCCGGTCCGGCCGGCGCCGCCCTGACCGCCTCCTCCCGGCGGCACGAGGAGGCGATCCTGCACGATCTGAAGTCGCCCCTCTCGGTCCTGCGCGTCTATGCGGAGCTGATCGCCGAGGGAGCCAAGAGAGGCGAGCTGCCAAACCCGGAGCACCTGGCCAACCTCTCGCGCGAGATCGAGCTGGCCGAGAAGCTCGTCGGCGCCGCCGCGGAGCCGCGGCCGGCGGAGCAGGCGCGCCAGGGCGTCGAGAGGAGCGGCTTTCCGGCCGCCGAGGCCGCGCCCGCCTCGGCCTCCGCGGACCTGGTCGAGATTCTGGGCTCGCTCGCGACCGCCTACCGCCTCTCGCTCGGAGGCCGCCGCCGCATCGAGTTCATCGCCGAGAAGCCGGAGCTGACCGTCGCCGCCGATCCCGTGGCCCTCCAGCGCGCCTTCCGCAACGTGCTCGAGAACGCCGTCAAGTACACGCCCGAGGGGGGCGAGATCCGCATCCGCGCCGGTCCCGCAGGCCCGCACGCCTTCGTCGTCTTCAAGGACACGGGCATCGGGATGACCCCGGAGGAGCGCCGTCATGCCTTCGACTACGCGTTCCGGGGCTCCGGCGCGGTCGCCTCCGGCGCTCGCGGAAAGGGGATCGGCCTGGCCGTCACGAAGGAGATCCTCGAAGCCAACGGCGGCCGCATCAGCCTTTCCTCGGAGGCCGGCTTTGGCTCCGAGGTCACGATCCTGCTTCCCTTCGCGCGGGGGGCGCGGTGAAGCGCATCGTCGTCGTGGACGACGAGCCGGATGTCGGCGCCGCGATCCGCGACCTGCTCTCGTCGGACGGCTACGCGGTCGAGTCGCCGGCGGACGCGCGCACGGCGCTGCCGGAGCTGATCCGCGCCGTCCCGGACCTGGTCATCCTCGACGTCAACATGCCCGGCATGAGCGGATGGGAGCTGTGCGCGATCCTGCGCCGGCAGTCGTCGACCCGCGGCGTCCCGATCCTGTTTCTGACCGGGCGCCGGGAGCTGAAGGACCGGATCACCGCCATGCAGCTCGGCGGCTCCGACTATCTGGCCAAGCCGTTCGGCGCCGAGGAGCTGCGCCGCAAGGTTCGCGCCGTCTTCGAGCACGAGCCCGAACAGGAACCGGAGGTCGAATGAGCACGAAGCGCCGCACGGGCCCGGTCCCGCTGGAGCCGCCCCCGCCCTCTCCCGCCGCGGACCCCGCCGGCAAGAGCGTCGAACGGCTGCGGCAGGAACGGCTCGTGTACGACGGGGTGACGGGACTGCCGCTCCACCCCTTCGAAGAGCCCGACCGCGCCGCCTCGATCGAGCGGATCGAGCGGCTGGGCGTGATCTATCTGCAGATCGGCAGGTTCTTCGGCTTCGAGGAGCTGTACGGCTGGGAGCTGTACGACCAGGTCCTCGTGGCCGTCGCGGAAGGACTGCGGCACGACATCGGCGCCTCGCGGCTCTCCCCGCACTTCGTGTCGCTGCGGTACTCGGGCTCCGACGGTTTCTATCTTCTCTTCGACCTGCCGGCCGCTCCCCGCGGCCGGGCGCTCCCCTCGCTCGAGCGCGTGGCCCTCCAGCTCCAGGAGCGGGCGTTGCGGCGGCTGCGCCAGACCTTCGGCGGGACGATGGTGGACCTGATGAGCGTCCACGTCTCGAGCCTCGCGGCCGACGACAACCCGCGCGTGCGTCCCTCCCGGCACCTGATCCGCAACCTGGCGGAGGCGGCCAAGATCGTCTCGCAGCGCCAGACCCGGGAGAAGCTCGACCTCTGCGCGGAGCTCAAGGGCGTCATCGGCCGGCGCAAGCTCCACGCCGTGTTCCAGCCGGTGCGCCACCTGCCCGACGGCCGGATCCTCGGCTACGAGGCGCTGATCCGCGGGCCCGAGGGGAGCACGCTGGAGCAGCCGAACGTGCTCTTCGCCGTCGCGCACGAGAACGAGATGTCGGTCGAGCTGGAGACCCTCTGCCTCGAGACGATCTTCCGGAAGCTGCCGCGGGCCGTCAACACCGGGCGGCTCTTCGTTAACGCCTCCTCGCGCCTCCTGCGCCACCCGATCTTCCTCGACGACCGGAACCTGAAGGCGATCAACCGCAGCCACGCGGATGTCGTCGTCGAGATCTCGGAGAAGGAGATGGTAGGCGACTACGCCACCTTCGCCGAGATCGTGCGCACGATCCGGGGAGCGAAGCTCAAGATCGCGATCGACGACGCGGGCTCCGGCTACTCCGGCCTCGAGACGATCCTGAACCTGCGCCCCGACTACATCAAGGTGGCCGACTCCCTCGTGCGCAACCTCGAGTCGGACCCGATCAAGCGGGAGATCATCGCAAGCCTCGCGGCGATCGGCAGCCGGATCGGCGCGATCGTGATTGCCGAGGGTATCGAGCGGGAGGAGGAGCGCCGGGCCCTGGTCGACCTCGGCATCCCCTACGGGCAGGGCTTTCTGCTGGGCAAACCCGCCCTGCGCGGCCCCGGCAGAAGGCGGAGGGTGGCAGTCTCACACTGAAGCGGCGCGAGCGGGAGCGGCAGCAGATCCGGGGCAAGACCCTGGAAGCCGCGCGAGAGCTCGGCCAGCGCGTCGAAGTCGCGGTCGAGCCGAAGTGACGTCCGTGAGCGCCTCCCGGACTTTGGTTCCGACCGCGTCGCTCCTGATCATCCTGGGTCTGCTTCTGGGCGTCTCGGGGCTCCTCGCCCTGGCCGGCGTCCTGTGGCCGGCTCTGGAGATCGGCGGCACCCGCGCCGCGCGCTTCGGCCTCGCCGCCGTCTTCGTCTTCACGGGCATCGGCCACTTCGTGAAGGCGCGCGAGATGGCCGAGATGCTCCCGCCGTGGGTCCCGGCGCGGCTCGCGATCATCTGGGCGACGGGGGTGCTGGAGCTCGCCTTCGCGGCGGGCCTGGTGCTGCCCGGCGCCTCTCGCGCGACCGGGATCGCCGTCATCGCGTTCCTCCTCGCCGTCTTCCCCGCCAACGTCTCGGCCGCCCGCCGCCGCGTGGACTTCGGCGGCCATGGCCGGGGCCCGGCCTACCTGCTGGTGCGCGCCCCGCTCCAGCTTCTTCTCATCGCCTGGGCCTACGGGTTCGCCGTGCGGTAGAGCTCTCTCCGCCCCCTCTCCCTTCGGGAGAGGGTCGGGGTGAGGGCGGGACTTCGGGAGGAGAGCGACACGCGACCGCCGTCCGCATCTCTCGCCCTCACCCTGCCCTCTCCCGTGGGGAGAGGGTTAAGAAAGTCCGACCGCAGCCCCCGCGCTAAGATCGCGCGGCCCATTGATTAGCGCCCGCGCCCCCTATCTCGCACTGCGGCACCGCGACTACCGGCGGCTGCTGCTGTCCCAGCTCTTCTCGCTCGTCGGGTCGCAGATGCAGGTGGTGGCGATCAACTGGCACATCTACCTGCTGACGCGCTCGCCGCTGGCGCTCGGGTTCGTCGGCCTCACGCGGGTGCTGCCAATCGTGCTCTTCTCGCTCTGGGCGGGGGTCGTGGCCGACCGGCGCGACCGCCGGCGCATCATGCTCTCGGCGCAGCTCGCCATGACCGGCGTCGCCCTCGCGCTCGCGGGGTTCACCTTCGCCGGCCGCGAGTCGGTGTGGTTGCTCTACGGCCTGAACCTGCTCGCGGCGACGGCCGTCGCCTTCGACGGCCCCGCGCGGCAGGCCCTGATCCCGCGGCTGGTTCCGAAGGAAGAACTCCCGGGAGCCCTCTCACTGAACCTCTCGGTCTTTCAGGCCTCCCTGATCGGCGGACCCGCGATCGCGGGACTCATCATCGCGGGGCAGGCGCCCGGCGCGGGAGTCCCGGTCGAGACCTCGGGCCTCGCGCTCATCTACTTTGCCAACGCGGTCTCCTTCCTCGCCGTCATCTTCGCGCTCGTCACGATGCGCGCCTCCGGCGCGCCCGCAAAGGGCTCCGACCAGGCGCACCCCTGGATGGCGCTCAAGGAGGGGCTGCGTTTCGTCTTCTCGACGCCGCTGATGGTCTGGACGATGGGGCTCGACTTTCTCGCGACGTTCTTCTCGGGCTCGATGTCGCTCCTGCCGATCTTCGCGGACCAGGTCCTCAAGGTCGGCGCCAAGGGCTACGGTGTCCTCGCCGCGGCCCCGGCCATGGGAGCCCTGCTCGGGTCGCTGCTCGTCTCGATCCGCCCCCTCCCTTCGAAGCAGGGGCGCGTTTTCTTGACCGCAGTCGCGTTCTACGGCGCGGCAACGGTCGTGTTCGGCTTCTCGCGCAGCTTCCCGCTGACGCTCGTGGCGCTCGCCGGCACGGGCTTTGCCGACGCGATCTCGACGGTCATCCGACAGACGCTGCGCCAGATCCTGACCCCCGACCGCCTGCGCGGCCGCATGACCTCCGTCAACATGATCTTCTTCATGGGAGGCCCGCAGTTAGGCGAGCTCGAAGCGGGGCTCGTCGCCTCGCTCTTCGCCTCGGCCGCGGTGGGCGTCACGGTCTCGGTCGTGTCGGGCGGCGCGGCCACCCTGCTCTTGACCGCGGCGATCGCCTGGGCCTCGCCAATGCTCCGGCGATACGACTTCCGGGAGCATGCCGAGGTCATTCCGAGGTTCCCGCTCAAGGAGCCGACTCCCGGCCGCGCCGGCACTCCGCTCGGAACGTGACCAGCCCCGAGCCGCCCGAGGATGTCCTTCGCCTGGACGGCCTCACTGTCCGCTACCGGCGCGCCATCGGATGCGAGGACGTCTCCCTGCGCGTGCCGGCCGGCGCCGTTTACGGGCTGCTCGGCCGGAGGGGCGCCGGCAAGTCCTCGATCCATCGCTGCATCCTGGGCCAGGAGAAGCC
>JBOGJK010000094.1:0-2030 GCA_050745345.1 Thermoanaerobaculia bacterium | reverse complement strand
GCCTCGACCAGGCGGTCGCGCCGCGCCCGCAGCAGGGCCGAGCGCTTCCCGCGCAGCGATTCCGACTGCTCCTTGTAGCGCGCGGCCCGCGAGGCCTGGCGCTTCAAGGACGTAACGTTTCGCTCGATCTCCGAGATGATGTCCGAGAGGCGAAGGAGGTTGCCCCTGGTCTCCTCGAGCCTGGTCTCCGCCAGCCGCTTCTTGACCTTGTAGCGCGTGATTCCGGCGGCCTCCTCGATCAGGCGCCGCCGGTCCTGGGGCTTGGTGGAAAGAACCTGGTCGATGCGCCCCTGCTCGATCACGGAGTAGGCGCGCACTCCCAGCCCCGTGCCCGCGAGCTCGTCCTGGATGTCCTTCAAGCGAACCTGCTTGTCGTTCAGGAAGTACTCGCCGTGCCCTTCACGGTAGAGCCGCCGTCCGATCCGGAGCGACTCGGGCTCCTCGCCGCCGCCGTTTCCGCCGCCGGGACGGGAGAGCGTCAGGGTCACCTCCGCCATCCCCACCGGGCGCCGGCGGGCCGAGCCGTTGAAGATGACGTCGTCCATCCGCTCCCCGCGCAGGATCCGGGCGCTCTGCTCGCCCAGGGCCCAGGCCACCGCGTCGCAGATGTTCGACTTGCCGCAGCCGTTGGGCCCCACGACAGCCGTGACCTTGCCGGGGAAGGCGAGATCTACCTTTTCGTAGAAGGACTTGAAGCCGGCAATCTCCACCCGTTCCAGACGAAACATCAGATTTCCTTGGAAATCTAGCAAATGCCTTCCTCGGCCGCCACAAAATCTTGTGGTAAGAATGGAGGCGTCCCCCATTTGTGGGAACATCAAGCAGCATCGGGGAGTTGGCGTCTCCAGGAATGTCTTCAAAGAGAACAGAATCGAGCGCGTCCCTTTCGCGGAGAGCCGTGACCTCCGCTTTCGGCCTCCAACTTCGAGGATCGAGGCCTCCCTGCGCCCCGAGGTTGGCCTTCGGCCGGGGCAGACACGTCTCTTCCTGCGATTCCGGGCGGCCGTTGCCCCTCTTTCGAGCATTTCGGCCGCGGGGGCGCCGCGGTGGCGCATTTCGGCACGCCGGGGCTGTCGGCCCCCTGGACACGCGGAGAAGATTTTTGTGCGGGGAGGGGCGGGAAGGATGTAAATTCCGAGGGGCGAAATCGAAAAAAAAGAGATGTTGAGCCTGGAAGTCCGTAAAAAGGCGGGCGGCGCGGAAGTCCATCGCGTCAATCTGCCTGCCCTGACCGTGGGCGCTTCCTCGGGAAACGAGGTCGTCGTCCGCGCGCGCGGTGTCGCGGGCCGCCACTTCCGGATCTTCGAGCGCGAGGGCCGGTACCACCTCGATCTCTACAAAGGCGTGGAGGCCGTGAGCGTCAACGGCCGCGAGTTCACGGGCGGACCGATCGCGGTCGGCGACCGAATCACCATCGGCGAGGCCACGCTGACCGTGCTCGGCGGCCGGCCCGCGCTGCGCCAGACCCCGGTGGGCGAGCTGCCGCGCGCCGATACCGCGACGGCGGGCACGCTGCTGGCCGTGACGACGGGCCCGATGACCGAGGTCGAGTATCGCGCCCTGCGCCTCTCGGTCTATCGGCTGTGCCGGTCGGGGCGGGCTCCCGAGGAGCTTGCCGCGGAGCTCGTGGATTTCCTCGACCGCGAGCTGCCTCCCTCGGAGTGGGCGGTCGGCCAGTGGGCGGGCGGCCTTTTTCGCCCGCTCTCCTCCACGTTCCGGGAGACGCTGGCCATTCCGCAGAAGCTGCTGGCCGACGTGCGCGAGGGAGAGCGGCTGGCGCGGGTGGACACCGTGACCGGCATGTTCAGCTTTCTCGTCGAGCCGGAGGTGCCCGAGTCAGAGCCCGCGGTCGGTCTTTTCGTCCGGGAGGACCCGAGGCTCGCGGCGCGGGCGCTGCTCTTCCTCGAGGAGCTAGTGCAGCTGGCGGGCCTCGCGATGCGCCCCTTCTGGCACGGCCAGACTGCTCCGATCCCGCTCGAACCCGCCGCGGCCGCTCCCGGGCCCGCGACCCTCGTGCCGTTGGGGAGTGA
>JBOGJK010000093.1:0-19364 GCA_050745345.1 Thermoanaerobaculia bacterium | reverse complement strand
GCTCCCTCTCCCTCCGGGAGAGGGTCGGGGTGAGGGCGCGACTCTTCGAGACTTCGTCCTGAAGTTTCGAGGAACCAAGGCTTCCGTCCGCCCTCACCTGCCCCTCTCCCGATGGGAGAGGGGTCATTCGGGCAGGGGTGGCGGGGCGGAGAGCAACCCCGCGCGCAACTCGTTCTCCAGCCGCGCGACCTCTTCCAGGAGGCGCTCCGAGAGAGGCTCGGGCACGGAGGCGGAGAGGGCCGGGCTGATCCAGAGGGCGCGCAGCAGCGCCGCCTGCGCCTCGGGACGCTCGCCCGCCAGGGCGCGCGCCCGACCGACGTTCAGGTCGATCTCGGCCCGCTCCCCGGTCGCCAGGGCGTCGCGGTAGAAGTCGAGCGCCTCTCGGGGGCTCCCGGCGACGAGCTTCGCCGAGCCCGCGAGCACACGCGGCCGCGGGTCCCCGGGCAGATCCGGCGCCGCGGAGAGCGCGAAGCGCGCCGCGCGCTCGAGAGCCGGCCGTGCCGCTTCCTTGGAAGCGCTTGCGAGCGCCCGTCGCAGCTCCCCGGTACCCCGTCGCAGCTCCCGTTCGGCGCGGTAGCGAGGGATCTCCGGCCAGAGCAGGGCGGCCAGCGCCGCCGCGGCCGCCAGGCGCAGGAGGGCGTTCACGTCTCCTCCGGGCTGCCCGCCTCGGCAGAGAGGCGCCAGCCGCGTCCCGCAGCCAGCAGCAGGGGGATCGACGAAACGGGGCGCTGGAGCGGAAACCAGGTCAGCGACGCCACCGCGCCCGCCACGAGGACCGCCAGGAGCAGCGCCGCCTCGGCGCTGGCCGCGCCTCCCGCCCGTGCCACGCGCCAGAGCGCGGGCAGGAGCGCGGCGAAGGCTGCGACCGCGGCGAGGCCGGCCAACCCTCCCTCGGCGACCGCTTGCAGCGGCTCCGAGTGCGCCTCGCCGTAGGAGCTCGTTACGAGGGGGTTCACGAAGCGGCGCCGGGCCGAGAGCTCCGCCTTTAGCCGGTGCGGGACGAACTCGGCCGCGAAGGTGCCCGGCCCGAAGCCCGTGAGGGGCCGCTCGCGCGCCATCTCGATCGCGGCCGACCAGGGTCCCATCCGGTAGGTGAAGAGCCGGTCCCAGTCCCCCGCGCGCGCGGCGGCGATCGCCTCGGAGGCGCGCGCCCGGGCGGGGCGGAAGGCCCAGATCCCGAGGAGCACGGCGGCGACGATGGCGGCGATCGGCAGGACCGCGCGCCCGCCGAAGCGTGTCGCGGCGAGGGCCGCGCCGCCGAAGGCCAGCGCCGTCAGCGAGGTCAGGTTCTGGTTGACCACGAGGTCGGCGAGATAGAGCAGGATCGCCGCCGCGCACACGACTCGAACCGTCGCATTTCGGGTCTCGAGGGCGACGGCCAACGCCGCCACCACCGCGAGCGCCAGGGCGAGCGCGAGGTAGCCGACGTTGCCGACGAAGGCCCCCGTCGCGTCGCGCAAGCCCGTGACTTCGAGGGCGAAGGGACGCAAGAGGCCGCGCCACTGGAGAGTCGAGAGAGCGGCGTTGACCGCGGCCAGTCCGAGAAAGAGCGCGAGGAGCGCTCGCCCGTGGCGGGCCAGGGCCCGCGAGGCTCCGAGCGGGACGAGCAGCGCGAAGAGAAGCAGCGGCCGGAGCGCGTCGAGCGACGCGGAACGCCGCGGCGAGAAGAATGCTGCGGCGAGCACGCCCGCCAGCGCCACGGCGAAGAGAACCAGGGCCGCTCGGGGAAGCCGGCCCGCCCGGCGCCAGAGGCCTTCGAGCGAGCCGCCGCGCGGGGCCATGAGAAACGCCCCCGCGGTGGCCAGGGCGATCAGGCAGAGCGCCGCCAGGCGCTTCGGAGCCTCGAAGGCCGCCTCGGCCGCCGGGTCGACCAGGAGCGCCGAGGAGGCGAGCGCCGCCGCGAGCGCCGCCGCCGCGAGGAAGGTCCCGGCGTCCCGGCGGCGCGCGGGCGCCGCCTCTTTCTTCCTCGACCCGCGCGACATGCCCGCGATTAGAGCAGATTTCGCTCGTTCGATCGGGAAGGACGCGATCCGACGCGCCGCCGCGGGAGCTCCGGCGGCCCCCGAAACGTTATGCTCGCCTCCTGGCGATGAAGAGCGGAACCCACCCCCGGCTGCGCCGCGTCTCGCTGCACCTCTGGATCTACCGGTGGCGGGTGGCGATCCTCGCGGCGCTCGCGGGCGTTCTCGCGGCCTGCCTGCTGGTGGTCGGCTACTTCACCCGCGTCGTCGTCTCACGCTTCGACGGCCAGCGCTGGAGCCTTCCCTCGCGGATCTACTCGGACATGGCGATCTGGCGGGTCGGAGAAGGCGGCAGCTCCAGCCGCCTCGCGCGCAAGCTCGAACGGCTGCTCTACCAGGGAGGGACGGAGCATCCGGCGCGCCCGGGCTGGTTCCGCCGCGACGGCAACGCCCTCGAGGTCTGGACACGCGACTTCCGCTACCCTGGCCGGTCGTTCCCGGGCATTCCCGTGAGGATCGAGTATGGCGGGGGAGTGGTCCGCTCGGTCGCCTCCTTCTCCGGCGAGAGGCTCGACGCCCTCGTCGTCGAGCCGGAGCTCTTGGCCTCGGTCTTCGGCGAAGACTTCGAAGACCGCACCCTGGTGCGCCTCTCGGGCGTGCCGGCCGTTTTGAAGGACGCGGTCCTCGTCACGGAAGACCGCGATTTCTACCGGCACGCCGGCGTCTCGATCCGCCGGAGCATCGGCGCCGTGCTCTCGAACCTGAAGGGGGGAGCGACCCAGGGCGGCTCGACGCTGACACAGCAGCTCGTCAAGAACCTGTACCTCTCCCCCGAGCGCACCCTCAAGCGCAAGGCGGTCGAGGCCATCATGGCCCTGATCCTCGACGCCCGCTACTCCAAGGACGACATCTTCGAGGCGTACCTGAACGAGATCTACCTCGGCCAGCACGGCTCGATCTCGGTCACCGGCGTGGGCGAGGCCTCCCGCTTCTACTTCGGCAAGCAGGTCGCGGACTTGAATCTCGCGGAGTCCGCCGTGCTCGCCGGCATGATCAAGGCGCCCAACGTCTACTCCCCCGCGCGCAACCCCGAGAAAGCGAAGCAGCGGCGCGACCTGGTGCTGCGCCTGATGCGCGAGGAGGGAAAGATCGGCGAGGAGGAGCTGCAGGAGGCGCTGGCGGAGCCCGTCTCGACGCGCTCCCGCCGGCCGGAGCGCACGATCGCCCCGCACTTCGTGGACTTCGTGAAGGCGGAGCTCGCCGAGCGCTACGGGCAGAAGCTCAAGACCGAAGGGCTCCAGATCTACACGACCCTCGACGTCGACCTGCAGCAGGCCGGCCAGCGCGCCGTGACCGATGGCCTCGCCACACTCGAGAAGAACTACCGTCGCCTCGCCGCTGCGGCGAAGGAGTCTCCCCTGCAGGGGGCGCTGATCGGCCTGGAGCCGGAGACCGGCGCGGTCCGGGCCTTCGTCGGGGGACGGGACTACCGGCTCTCGCAGTTCAACCGCGTCACGCAGGCGCACCGGCAGCCGGGCTCGCTCTTCAAGCCCTTCGTCTACCTCGCCGCCTTCGCGCACCGCGACCTGCCCGCGCCGGTCACGCCCGCGACGATCTTGAACGACTCGCCGATCACGGTCGCGTGGGACGAGCGTGAAGAGGACCAGATCTGGACGCCGCGCAACTACGACGGGGAGTTTCGGGGGCCGGTCTCGGTCCGGCGCGCGGTCGAGCTTTCGATCAACATCCCGACCGTCCGGGCCGCCCTGGGGGCCGGCTTGCCGCGGGTGGTGGGGGCGGCCCGCGCGGCCGGGATCGGCTCGCGGCTGCGCGCCTACCCGTCCGTCGCCCTGGGGGCCTTCGAGATCTCGCCCCTGGAGATCGCGGCGGCCTACGCGGTGCTCGCCAACGGCGGCGTGCGCGTGCGCCCCTCGGCGATCGTGGGGGTCATGACTGGGGATGGAACCGTGCTCGACCGGAAGGAGACGCCGATGGAGCCGGCCCTTCCCGCCGACGCGGTCTTCCTCGTGAACTCGCTGCTGCGGGGAGCGGTGGACCGCGGCACGGCGGCGGGCGCGCGCGCCGGCGGGATCCGGGGGGTGCTCGCGGGCAAGACCGGGACGACCAACGACGGGCGGGACGCCTGGTTCGCGGGGTTCTCGCCGCGTTTCCTCGCGGCCGTCTGGGTGGGCTTCGACGACAACCGCGCGGTGCACCTTTCCGGCTCGCAGGCCGCCGTCCCGATCTTCGCCGACTTCTCGAAGGCGCTTGCGGCCCACTACTTCGAAACGAGCTTCCCGGTGCCCTCCGACGTCGTCACGGCGGAGATCGATCCCGAGAGCGGCCTGCTCGCGACCGAGGCCTGCCCGGTGCGCATGACAGAGGTCTTCATCGCCGGCACGGCGCCCTCGCAGGAGTGCGCGCTCCACCGAGGCTTCCTGCAGTCCGTTTTCCAGTGAACCCGATTCTGGTAAGTTGAGAGTTTCATGCCGCGCCGTCCCGCTCGACCACCGTCTCCCTCCATCCGCATTCGGGGCGCGCGCACGCACAACCTGAAGAACGTGTCGGCGGCGATCCCGGTCGGGCGGCTGACCGTCATCACCGGCGTGTCCGGATCCGGAAAGTCCTCGCTGGCGTTCGACACGCTCTATGCCGAAGGCCAGAGGCGCTACGCGGAGTCTCTCTCGACCTACGCGCGCCAGTTCCTGGAGAGGCTGGACCGGCCGGACGTCGAGTCGATCGAGCCCGTGCCCCCGGCGATCGCGCTCGAGCAGAAGAACGGCGTTCGCAACGCCCGCTCCACCGTGGGAACGCAGACGGAGATCCACGACGCGCTGCGGCTGCTCTTCGCGCACGGGGGGACGACGTTCTGTCCCGACTGCGGCGTTGCCGCGGTGCCCGGGGGGATCGACCGCGCCGTCGAGGAGATCGCCGGAGCGCCCGAAGGAAGCCGCCTCACGCTGGTGGCGCCGACCGCGTGGGAGAGGCCTCCGGGAGACAGATCCCGAAGCGCCCGGCGTCGCGCGGAGGAAGAGCGGCTGCGCCTGGAGGAATTGAAACGCGCCGGCTTCTTCCGGGCTCTGGGCCGCTCGGGAGAGACCGTCGAGATCGGAGAGGGAGTCGAGGGACTGCTCGACCCGCAGGGGAGGCTTCCGCTCGTGGTCGGCCGCTTCGCGATCCGGGAGGAGTCCCGCCCCGAGATCGGCGCCGCCGTCGAGACCGCCTTCGCGCTCGCGGGCTCCGTGGTCGCCGTGCGGGAGGAGGGGGTCCGCACGTTTCAGCGAGGCCTCCACTGCCCCCGTTGCGCCCGGGAGTTCCGCGATCCCACACCCGCTCTCTTCGCCTTCAACTCGCCGCTCGGCGCCTGCCCCGCCTGCCAGGGTTTCGGGAGGGTCATCGGGGTCGACCTCGAAAAGGTCCTCCCGGACCCGGAGCTGACGCTGGAGGACCGGCCGGTCGCGCCGTGGAACACGCCGGCCTACGAATCGGCCTACGACGACCTCTTCCGCGCTTGCCGGCGCTACTCGGTCCGGACCGACATCCCCGTGCGCCGCCTCTCCGCGCACGAGCGCGGCGTCCTGGTCGACGGCCGCGGAGACTTCTACGGGGTCCGGGGCTTCTTCGACTGGCTCGAGACCAAGCGCTACAAGATCCACGTCCGGGTGCTGCTCGCGCGCTACCGCGCCTACACGCTCTGCTCCGAATGCCGCGGGGCGCGCCTGGCGGCGGCGGCCCGCGCGGTGCGCTTCCGCGAGCGCACGATCGCGGCGCTCTGCGAGATGCCGCTCTCCGAGCTGCAGCGCTGGTTTGCGGAACTGGCCCTTTCCCCCGCGGAGGAAGAGCGCCTCTCCTCCGTCGTGGCGGAGATCCGCTCGCGCGTCCGCTACATGAACGACGTCGGGCTCGGGTATCTCACGCTCTCGCGGGCCGCGCGCACGCTCTCCGGCGGGGAGGCGCAGCGGATCGGTCTCGCCTCGGCGCTGGGCGGAGCGCTGACTGGCACGCTGTACGTTCTGGACGAGCCGACCATCGGGCTCCACGCGGCGGACACGCGGCGCCTGCTCGGGATCCTGCGGAGGCTGGCCGACCGCGGCAACACGGTGGTCGTCGTCGAGCACGACCCCGAGGCGATCGAGGCGGCGGATCACCTGATCGATCTGGGCCCCGGGGCCGGGAGCGCCGGCGGGCGCTTGCTCTTCGAGGGGACGCCGAGGGCGCTTTCGCGCCGGCGCGGCTCGGCGACCGGGGAGCTGCTGCGGCGGCGAGGCTCCCGCCGGGCGGCGCGGCCCGAGGCGCCGGCGGAAAGACCGGCCGGACGGATCGTGGCCTTTCGCCGGGCGGAGGGGGCGATCACGATCCGCGGCGCGCGGGCGCACAACCTGAAAGACCTGACCGTTCGGCTCCCGCTCGGGCGCCTCGTCGCGGTCTCCGGGGTCTCCGGCTCCGGAAAGTCCACGCTCGTGGACGACATCCTGCACAACTCCTACGCGCGCCGCGTGAAGGGCTCGCTGCAGCTCGACGTGGGGGAGCACGACGCGATCGACGGGCTCGAGTCGGTGGCCGATGTCCTGCTCGTGGACCAGAGCCCCCTCGGCCGCTCCGCGCGCTCGAACCCGGTCACCTACATGAAGGCGTGGGACGAGATTCGCCAGGTCTTCGCGCGGCACGCAGCGCGCCGCGGCCTCTCGGCGCGCGACTTCTCCTTCAACGCGGCGGGCGGCCGCTGCGAGGCGTGCAAGGGGACCGGCTGGCAGACGATCGACATGCAGTTCCTGGCGGACGTCACCGTGCGCTGCGACGTCTGCGACGGCCGGCGCTTCCAGAACCGCGTGCTCGCCGCGCGCTACCGCGGCAAGAACATCTCCGATCTGCTCGGGACGACCGTCGAGGAGGCGATCGATTTCTTCGCCGAGCAGGAGAAGATCCGCCGGCGCCTGCAGCCCCTGATCGACGTCGGTCTCGGCTACCTGCCTCTCGGTCAGCCCACGGCGACGCTCTCGGGCGGCGAGGCGCAGCGCCTGAAGCTCGCTTCCTTTCTGGAGATCCGCCCCGCGGCCGCTCGCGGCACGCTCTTCCTCTTCGACGAGCCGACCACGGGGCTGCACGCCCGCGACGTCGAGCGGCTGCTTTCGACGTTTCGGCGACTGCTCTCGCGCGGCCACTCGATCGTCGCGATCGAGCACCACCTGGAGTTCCTGGCCTCCGCCGACTGGATCGTGGACCTGGGGCCCGGCGGGGGAGAGGAGGGAGGCCGCATCGTGGCCGAAGGCCCTCCCGAGGAGATCCGGCGAAATCCCGCGAGCCTGACCGGGAAGTTCCTCGCGGAGATGGCGCCGCCGCCGCCGGGACAGAAGAAAACGGGCCAGCGAATCTCCTGACTCGCTTCCTCTCCCGCGGGAGGGGGCCGGGGCGAGGCCGCGCCTATCGCCTCCCGGAGACCGCCTTCGCCTTGGACTCCTCCAGGAACTTCCGCAGGCCCTCGCGGCCGGCCCAACCCTCCAGGCGCGCAGTCTCCTTCCCGTCAGCGGTCGCGACGATGAGCGTCGGGAAGGCCTCCACCGCGTAGCGGCGCTCGAGCTCCTCCACGAGCGGCGGGTTTCGCCCCTCCTCGCGGGAGCGGTCCAGGACGCGGGCCGGCACGAAGCCCTCTCCTGCGAGCGCGGCGAGCTGCCGGTCCCCCCACCCCTCCTCGTCCAGGACGTGGCAGGGAGCGCACCACTCCGCCGTGAAATCGTAGAGCACGGGCTTGCCGGAAGCCCTCGATGCCGCCGCCGCCTTCTCCAGGGGGACCCAGCGCACGAGGGGCGGCGGCGTCGCTTCGGCCCGCGAGCCCGCGCCGGCCGCACCGCGATCCGTCACCGCGGTGACGAGCCGAAAGAGCAGCGCGGCGAGCAGAACGAAGAAGAGCGCGGCCGAGAGCCTCGACTGCGAGCCCCGCGAGGCGAGAGTGACCGGCTCAGTCGTTTCCATACGCGAACTCCCGGCGGCTGAAGCGGACCGCGGCGAGAACGAGGAACGCCGTCACGGCGAGAACATAGCGCCCCGTGGGCTCCGAGAGGATGTTCTGTCCGCGGAAGACCTCGCCCCACTCCACCTCCGGCAGGACGTTCTTTCGGATCGCTTCGCCGGCCTGCCGCAGCCATGGCTTCCCGAGAGAATCCCCGAGACCCGGCAGCAGCCCCAACCCGATCGACAGGAGGAGGTATGCGAGCACGTCCGCGTAGCCGGAGAGAAGGGTCGAGAAGAAGAGGAGGATCGCCGCGAAGAGCAGCGCATTGGCCATCGCCGTGGCCGCGCCGCGCCCGAGAGAGACGAATGAGAAGCCGTCGGACGTGGCGCGGAGCAGCTTCGGCAGCGTCTGGGCGAAGAGCACGGTCAGCCCGCACGCCCCGGCGAGAAAGACGGCGTAGGCCGTCAGGATCCCGAGGTAGCGGCCGAAGAGATACGACGTGCGCCGGATCGGCCGGGCGAGGATCATCTGGAGGGCGCCGCCCGAGGCGTCCCTCGAGACCGAGCCCGCGGTGATCAGCGCCAGGGCCAGAAAGCCCGCGCCGAGCGCCCGCTCGGGGTCCGACATCGCCGCCTGGACCGCGGTCAGCAGTGCCAGTACGGCAAGCGCGATCGCCATCGCCGGCGAGCCGAACCGCTGGCGCAGGAACCTCCGCACCATCTCGATCACGCGGGCCCTCCTCGCCGGAACATCTCTTCCAGGTCGGCCGAGGAGCGCGCCTCCAGCACCGGCACGTCCGCCAGCGCCAGCGCCTTGACCGCCCGGGCGAGGTCCTCCTCGGCGGTGACGGCCAGCCGGAGTGTCCCGTCCGGCTGCGCCTCTGCCGGCAACCCCGCGCGCGAGAGCGCCGCGAGGGCCTCCTCCCGCCGGGCGAGCGGCACGCGCAGGGCCGCCCGCCGCGGCGCCGGCTTCTGGCCCCGCAGCGTCTGCTCCTGCGTCAGACGCCCGCGGTCGATGAAGACGACGCGGTCGCAGACTCTCTCGACTTCCGGAAGCTGGTGGGAGTTCAGGACGATCGTCGCCCCGCGCGCTTTCGCCTCCAGGATCCGGTCCCGCACGACGGCGACGCCGAGAGGATCGGTCCCGGAGGCGGGCTCGTCCAGGAAGAGCAGCTCGGGGTCGCGCAGCATGGCCTGGGCGACGCCGATGCGCTGCAGCATCCCTCGGGAGTAATGGCGCAGCCGCCGCAGGAGCGCCGCGCCTTCCAGGCCCACCCGCGCCGCCGCCGAGGCGACCTCCCGATCCGTTTCCCTCGGATCGCCTCCGGCGAGCCTCCAGTGGTGGGCAAGGAACGCCCCGCCCGTCAGGTCGCGGTCGAAACCGAGGCGCTCGGGCATGTAGCCGGTCCGCGCCCTGACCGCCAGGTCGTCGGGCTCGAGGCCGCCGATCGCGATCGAGCCCCCCTCCGGCCGCAGAAAGCCGAGCAGGCAGGAAAGGAGCGTCGTCTTTCCGGCGCCGTTGGGTCCGATCAGGCCGAGCGTTTCCCCGCGCCGCACCTCGAGCGAGACGCCGTCGAGGGCGCGGATGCGGCGCCCGAGACGGCCGTAGGTCTTCGAGACGTTGCGGACCGAGATCATGGGGACGGGGAGGATAGCAGCCTTCGCGGCAGACGGGAGTCGGGGGCCGGTAGACGGGAGACGGAAGACGGAAGACGAGGGTCCTACTTACCTTTACCGTCTACCGTCTACCGTCTACCGTCTCCCGTCTTCCGCGCGCCTCACGATTCCGGGAATACATGTTAGAGTCGGGCGCCTTTTTTAACGTCGGCTCGAATGATCGAAGTAGAAAACCTCACAAAAACTTTCCCCACCCAGACAGCCGTCGCGGACGTCACCTTTTCGGTGAAGGAGGGGGAGATCGTCGGTTTCCTCGGCCCCAACGCGGCCGGCAAGACCACGACGATGCGGGTCCTGACGGCCTTCCTGCGGCCGACCGCAGGCACCGCCCGGATCGCCGGCCACGACGTCGTGACGCACTCGAAGCAGGCGCGGGCCTCCCTCGGGTACCTGCCGGAATCGGCCGCGCTCTATCCCGAGCTGCGGGTGCGGGAGTTCCTGGCGTATCGGGCCCGTCTCGAGGGGGTCTCCGGGGGCGAGGTCAAGCGGCGCGTCGACGAGGCGGTGGACCGGTGCCTGCTCGCCGAGGTCGCCGACCGCAAGATCGACAACCTCTCGAAGGGGTACCGGCAGCGCGCGGCCCTGGCCGGGGCGCTCGTGCACCAGCCGCCCGTCCTGATCCTGGACGAGCCGACCATCGGCCTCGATCCGATGCAGATCATCAAGATCCGCCAGATGATCCGGGCGCTGGGGCGGGAGCGCGCGGTCCTGCTCTCGACGCACATCCTGCCCGAGGTGGACGCGGTCTGCGATCGGGTCCTCATCATCGACCGCGGCCGCATCGTGGCCGAGGGCACGCCCGAGCAGCTGCGCACGCGTCTGGCGGGCACGCCGGTCGTCCGCGCGGCCTTCAAGGGGCCGGTCGCCGCGCGGGAGGCTCTGGAGAAGCTGACGGGCCTCATCCGGGTCGAGGAGGAACAGGGCCCCGAGGAGACCCGTGTGCGCCTCGAGTGCGCGCCGGGCTCCGACCCGTCGGAGGAGATCTTCCACCTCGCCGTCGCCCGGGGATGGGTCCTGCGGCAGCTCGCCCGCGAGGCGCTCTCGCTCGAGGACATCTTCGTGCGCCTGACGCGGCACGAGGAAGCGGCTTCCGCGGAGTCCCCGGCGGGCGCGGCGGCGGAGCCGGCGGCCGAAGGGGAAGGGGCCCCCTCTTGAAGCGCTTCCTCGCCATCGTCGGGCGCGAGTGGCGGGCGTACTTCCTGTCGCCGCTCGCCTACGTGATCCTGGCGGCCTTTCTCGTGATGAACGGGCTGATCTTCTACGCGATCGTGGCCTTCATGAACACCCCCGGCGCGCCGAAGGGACAGGCCCTTCCGTATCTCTTCACGAACACCTACTTCTGGATCTTCAACCTCTTCGTCGTCCCGATCATCGCCATGCGCCTCTTCGCCGAGGAGAGGAAGAGCGGCACGATCGAGATTCTGCTGACCTCGCCCGTCTCCGAGGGCATGGTCGTGCTCGGCAAGTTCACCGGCGCGCTCGGCTTCTTCCTGACCCTCTGGGCGCCGACCCTGGCCTACGTCTTCATCCTCCGCGCGCAGACGCCGATCGACCTGGGACCCGTCGTGTCCTCCTATCTGGCGGTCGCGCTCTTCGGGGCGTACTTCCTTTCGGTCGGGACCTTCGCGTCGACGCTGACGAAGAACCAGATCGTGGCCGCGATTCTCGCCTTCGGCATCCTGATCCCGATCTTCTCGGGAGGGCTGCTCGAGTCGCTCGGAAGTGATCCGAGCAAGCGGGACCTCTACTCCTACGTCAACCTCTGGGACCACATGGACGAGTTCTCGCGCGGCATCGTGGACACGCGCCGCCTCGTCTACTACCTGTCGGCGACCGCCTTCTTCCTGTTTCTCGCGACCGTCACGCTCGCGGCCAAGAAGGAGACGCCTTGACGGCTGCGCGCCCGCAGCGGGTCGGAACGTCGGCGGTGGCGATCGCGCTCGGCGTGGCGCTGCTGGCGGGCGTCAACTGGCTCGGCTACCGCCACTGGGCGCGGGCCGACTGGACCAAGGCGCGCATTTATTCGCTCTCGGAGACGACCAAGAAGATCGTGGCGGGCCTGAGGATCCCGGTGCGGATCACCGCGGTGATGACCTCGCGGGCGCGCCTCTCCCAGCCGGTCGGCGAGCTGTTGAACCGCTATCGCGCCCTCTCCTCGAAGATCGAGGTCGAGATCGTGGACCCGGAGAGGAACCCGGCGCGCGCCGAGACCCTCGTGCGGGAGTTCGGGATCCGACAGAACACCGTCATCTTCCGCTCCGGCGAGAAAAAGAAGTACGTCGAGGAGGACAAGCTCGCCGAGTTCGACTTCGGGGGCGCGGGCATGGGGGGCGCTCCCGAAATGAAGGCGTTCAAGGGGGAGCAAGCCTTCACCTCCGCGATCCTCGAGGTCACCGAGGAGAAGCAGGCGAGGGTCTACTTCACGGCGGGGCACGGCGAGCCCGCGCTCGACTCCTTCGAGAGGGGGCGCGGCTACTCCGAGGCGAAGCAGCTGCTGGAGCGCGACAACGTGACGGTTGCCGCCTGGAGCTCGCTCGGCAAGGGGGAAGTTCCCGCCGACGCCTCCGCGGTCGTCGTGGCCGGGCCGCGCGTGGCCTTCCTCGAGCCGGAGACGGCCGCCCTCCCGAAGTACCTGGCCGGGGGCGGCCGGGCTCTCTTCCTGGTCGATCCCGTGGTGCCCGGCCCCGGCGCTCCGGCCTCCGACTTCGGTCTGGGAGGCCTGTTGGACTCCTACGGGATCAAGCTCGCCGACGACATCGTGATCGACCCGGCCAACGCCGTGCCCCTCGTGGGCCCGGAGACGGTCATCGCGAACCGCTACGGCAGCCACCCCATCGTCCGGTCGCTCTCGGACCAGGGCCTTCCGGTGCTCTTTCCCGTGGCCCGTTCGGTATCGAAGGCGGAGGCGAAGGCCGGGGCGGCGACGGCGGCCACGATGCTGATCGAGACGACCTCGGACGGCTGGGGCGAGACGGGGCTCTCCCGGCTCGACACCGTCCAGAAGGACGCGCAGGACCTCTCCGGCCCGGTGACGATCGCACTCGCGGTCGGCCCGGCCGACGAGAAGGACCGCAACGCCGGCAAGGCCGAAGAGAAGGACAAGAGCGCGGGCAAGGCCGAAGAGAAGGCCGCTCGGATCGTCGTTATCGGCAACTCCCGCTTCCTGACGAACGGCTCGCTGTCCAACGCGGGCAACGCCAACCTGTTTCTGAACGTCATCCACTGGCTGACCGGGGAAGAGAAGCTCGTGGGGATCGCCCCCAAGACGCCGGAGCAGGCCTCGCTCGCGCTGACCCGCTCGCAGGTCAACCGGATCGGCCTGTTCGCCGTCGCGGGCCTGCCGGTCCTGGCGGTGTTGCTCGGCATCTGGGTCTGGTACCGGCGCCGCGACTAGGACCGACGACCGACGAACCATGTCTCCGCGGAAGCTGCTGCTACTGACCGCCGTCGTCTTCCTGCTCTTCGCGTTCATCGTCTTCTTCGAGCGGAAGATGCCGACCACCTCGGAGCGGCAGTCCACGGGGGAGCTGCACTGGGACCTACCGGAGGAGCGCGTCGTCTCGATCCGCCTGGAGCGCCCCGGCTCGGTCGTCGAGCTCGCCCGGGACGGCGAGGCGTGGCGGCTGACACGTCCGGCGCCCTATCCCGCCGACTCCTTCGTTGCCTCGGACCTCGCGCGCCAGCTCGCCCGGTTGAAGCGCGTGGGGGGCGACTCCTCGGAGGCGCGGCCGGAGGACTACGGGCTCGGCAAGCCGGTCGCCAGCGCGACGATCCAGTGGAAGGACGCGAACGACCCGCAGAAGCGGTCCACGCAGACGCTCGAGTTCGGCATCGACATCCCCGGCACGGACATCACCGCGGCCCGCGTGGCCGGGCAGACGCGCGTCCTCTTCGTGCCCTCCTCGCTGGCCGCGGAAGTGAAGAAGGGCGCGGCCGACTTCCAGAGCAAAGACGTCTTCGGAGGGTCCTCTTTCGACGTCGCCCGCCTCCACCTCGAGCGGGGGCGCGGCCACCTGGTGCTCGCTCAGCGGGACGGGATCTGGTGGATGGAGCAGCCTCTGAAGGATCTGGCCGACGCCGATGCGGCATCGCGCCTGGCGGGGGACCTGACCGGCCTGCGTGTCGTGGAGTTCCTGGCCGCGGACGACGGGAGCCTGGCGACCTGGGGGCTCGCGCCGCCGCTCTACCGCGTCATGCTCTCCGCCGCGAAGGGAAAGACGACGACCGTTGAGGTCGGGGCGACCCGCTCGGACGGCAACGCCGTCTACGCCCGCCGCGAGGGGCAGGCCTTCACGGTCGGCAGCTCCGTCGTCGAGGAGCTCGCGAAGGAGGCGGTGGCCTTCCGCGAGACCGGTCTGGTGAAGTTCGACCGAGGCAAGGCATCGGCTTTGGAGGGAACCTTCGGCGCGGAGCGCCTGGCCCTCTCGCGCGGCAAGGATGGTGGTTGGAGCGCGGGGCCGAGGCTCGCCCTCGCCGGGTCCGTGGAGGATGTGATGAGCGCGATCCTCGACGTGAGAAGCAACGCCTTCCTGGAGGAGGCCGAGGCCCGGGCCCTCCTGGCCCGGACCCCTTCCGCCTCGCTTCGGATCGTCCTCTCGGAGGGGGAGCCCTGGGAGATCAAGGTCTTCACCGGCTCGGGCGGGCCGTCCGCCCTGGTCTCCCGCCGGCCGGGAGCCTTCCGCCTGGCGTCGGACCCGACGGGAAACCTGCTCGCGGCGTTTCGCAAGGCGGCCTCGGGGCTCGCCCCGACGCCCGCGCCCACGGCGCGTAAACCGTGAACCGTGAACCGACGCGATCGGTTTCGGTTTTCGGTTTACGGTTCCCGGTTAACGTCTACCGGTCCGGTGCGGCGGCATCTTCTCGGCAGCCGCCTCGAGCTCGGCGATCCGTTTCTTGCGGGCCCGCTCCTTCTCGTCCACGTTCTTTTCCTTCTTCTCCTTCGCCTTCGAGAAGACCGTCGAGAGCGAAAAAAGGGCGCCCATCCCCTTGGGGGGCTTCGAGCGCCTCGCGGTCGCGCCCCAGACCTTCGTCTTCTTGAAGACCGCCTCGGTGAAGTCGGCGTTGGCGAGGTCGGCGCCGCTCAGGGTCGCCCCCGAGAAGTCCGCGCCCATGGCGCGCGCAAAACGCAGGTCGGCCTCCTGGAGCACGGCGCCCTTGAAGCTGGCGCCGATCAAGAGCGTGCCCGAGAAGTCCGCGTCGAAGCCGCGCGCGCCGGAGAAGTTCGCTCGCTTGAAGTTGCCCTGGCGGAAGTTGCCGAAGGAGAGGTCCGCGCGCGCGAAGTTGACTCCCTCGGCCTGGGCCTCGGAGAGGTCGGCCTCGGGGAATCGCGCGGCCGCGAAGGAGTGGTTGCGCAGGTTGGCTCGCCGCAGGATCGCCTTCGAGAAGTCCGCGGCCTGGAAGTTCGCCTTCTCGAACTTTGCGCCGCGCAGGTCGACCTCCGTCAGCTTCGCCTCCCCGAAGCTGACGTCCTGGCCGACGGCGTCGAGGAAGATGGCGCGGCGCAGATCCGCCTTGCGAAGCTTCGCCCGGTCGAAGGAGGCCCCGGTGAAGTTTGCCTCCACGGCCGAGACCAGCTCCAGGTCCGCGTCCGTAAAATCCGCTCTTTCGCAGTCGGCGGCGTTCAAGGCTGCCTGCCGCAGGATGGCGCCCGCGAACTTGGCGCGGCGCAGGTCCGCTCCGGAAAAATCGGCGCCCTTCAGGCTCGCCGAGGTGAGGTCCGCGTTGGGAAAGGAGCCGCGCACCGCGGAGACCCCCTCGAACAACGCCCGCGTCAGGTTGGCGCCGTCGAAGTGGGCGCCCGCGGTCTTGACTCCCCGAAAATTCACCTCCGAGAGGTTGGCCCCGGCCAGGTTGGCGTTGGAGAGGTCTGCCCCTTCCAGCTTCGCGAAGGAGAAGTCGGCCCCTGCCAGGTCGGCTCCCGCCAGGGGGCAGCCCAGCATCGAGGCGGAGCGCAGCCTCGCGCCGGCCAGGAAGACCCCGGAGAAGTCGAGGAAGTCGAGCTTGCACTGCTCGAACGAGGCGCCGGCCGCGGTCGCGCCCTTCCAGCGCGTGCCTTCGAGCGTCGCGCGCGAGAAGTCGGTCCCCGCCAGCGTCGACTCCGAGAGGTCGGCGCGGGACAGGTCCGCGCGCTTCAAGTCCCTCCCCGGCAGGTCGGCCTTCCGGAGGTCCGCGTCCGTCAGGTCCGGAGTCACGTTGGGGTTGCGGCTCCGCCAGGCGTTCCAGTCGGGGGAGAGCAGAAGCTTCGCGTGCTCCGGGTTGGGCATGGCGAAGGCATTGTAGAGGATGTGAGCGCGGGGCCAGGCGGGTACAATGTTGGAAAATGAGCGCTCTTCCACCGGTCGGCGCGGCGCCCAAGGCGATCGACCGCATCCGCAAGGCGCTCCTGGGCGGCCACCCCTTGATCTACGTCCAGACCTGGGAGGAGTCGCGCGTCGAGCGGCTCGCCCAGCACCTGGCCAAGACCTTCTATGGCCAGCCGTCGCCGCTGGGGGTCTGGTCGGTCGTGGACGGCCTCGTCGTGGACGGCGGCGCCGTGCCGGACACCCGGGACCCCGACCGGGTGCTGGAGGCGATCCTCGCGGCGCAGGGGAAGGGCTTCTACGTGTTGAAGGACTTCCTCTCCGCCGCAAACGGGCGGCCCGAGATCGTGCGGCGGCTGCGCGACCTGTACCGGGGGTTGAAGGACCGCGGCCGCCATGTCTTCCTGGTCTCGCCCCGACTCCAGATCCCCGAGGAGGCGAAGAAGGAGGTCTTCGTCGTCGAGTACGAGCTGCCCGACGACTCCGAGATCGTGCGTCTGATCGACGCCAACGCCCGCAAGCGCATGGGCGCCGAGGTGGACGAGGCGGCGGTCAAGCGGCTGGCGCTCGCGCTGCGGGGCCTGACGGCCGACGAGATCGGCCACGTGCTCTCGAAGGTCTTTTCGCAGCGCAAGACCTTCACGGAAGAGGCCTTCTCCGAGATCCTGGGGGAGAAGGAGCAGATGTCCAAGAAGGAGGGGGTGCTCGAGTTCGTGCCGCCCCGCGTCTCGCTCGACGACGTCGGGGGATACGACATCTTGAAGGACTGGCTCCGGAAACGGCGCAACCTCTTCTCGAAGGAGGCGCTGGATGCGGGGATTCCGATCCCGAAGGGCCTGCTGCTGATGGGCGTCTCCGGGTGCGGCAAGAGCCTCTGCGTCAAGACCGTCTCGACCCTTTGGAACCTGCCGCTCTTCCGGCTCGACATGAACGCGGTCTTCGGCACCGACAACCCCGAATTCACCTTTCTGCGCGCCCTGCGGTCGGTCGAGGCGATCTCGCCGGCCGTGCTCTGGATCGACGAGATCGAGATGGGTGTGGGCGGCTACCGGGAGGGGCAGGACCCCTCGATGTCGCGGATCTTCTCGGGCTTCCTCACCTGGATGCAGGAGAAGAACGCCCTGGTCTTCGTGGCGGCCACCGCCAACCGGATTCATCTGCTGCCGGCGGAGATCCTGCGCAAGGGGCGATTCGATCAGGTCTTCTTCGTGGACCTGCCGAACGAAGAGGAGCGCAAGCAGATCTTCGCTATTCACCTGAAGCGCAACCGATGCGACGTCGCGAAGTTCGACCTGGTGTTTCTCGCCAAGGCGACGCGGGGATGGAACGGCGCCGAGATCGAGCAGGCCGTGGTCTCCGCCGTGGTGGACGCCTACGCGGAGGGGCGACCCCTGACCGAGGAGGACCTGCACCGGATGATCTCGTCGAACGTTCCCCTGTCGGTCACGATGGACGAACAGATCAAGGCGATCCGCAGCTGGGCCCACGATCGGGCCCTGAACGCGTCGCGGACATAACTCTCCGCCTTCCGCTCTCCGCTTTCCGCCGGACGAGAGCCGGAAGCGATCTGGCCGATCGCCGACAGACTACCGGCTAGTTCTTCCCCGGGTCCAGCTCGCTCGGCCGGAACGGCGCCAGGAAGCGCATCCGGCGCCGCCACTCGCGCATCCGGCCCGTGAGCGCCTCGAAGCGCGACGCGACGGAGTCCATCTCGAGCAGGGCCTGCAGCTCGGGAGGCGCGTAGCGCAGGCGCAGCGCGATCTCCGAAGCGAGCCTCTCGGGCGAGAGGTCTCCCTCGGGAAGCGGTGGGAGCTCGATTTCCTCGCGCACCCCGTCGAAGAGCCGCGTGGCGAGCCGGCGGGCCCGCTCTTCGCTTCCGCGGTCGGCGAAGGGCAGCGAGGCGATCTCCTCGACGCGGGCCTGCCGGTACGGTTCGACGGAGGCCTCCCGCAGGATCCGGTAGCGGAACCGTCCCTCGAGCAGGATGTTGAAGCGGCCGTCCTCGAGCCGTTCGGACTCCACGATCTCGCCCGCGCCCCCGACGGGGAAGACCTCGGGATCGCGCCCTCCCTCCTCCCACCCCGGCTTCATCAGGGCCATCCCGATGGTCCGGTCTGTCTCGAGGGCATCGGCCACCATCGCGCGGTAGCGCGTCTCGAAGATGTGCAGCGGCAGCAGTGTGCCGGGCATCAACACGACGCCCGGGAGCGCGAAGATGGGAAGACGCCTCTTCATCGGCCGCGGCTTCCCGCCGCCGGCGCCGCGCCGCGGGCGGCCCGCGAGAGCTCCAGGACGAAGGCGGCCGTCTGGCGGATCTCCTCGTCGGTGAGCTTACGCTCAAAACGGGGCATCGGGTCCCGGCCGTAGCGGATCTGCCGCTCGAGGGCCCCGCTGCTCCCGTCGGAGCGCCAGACGCCGTCAATCAGGTTCGCGTACTTGTAGCGGCCCGCCGTGATCGTCTTGCCGTCCCCGGACGCGCCGTGGCAGGAGACGCACTTGCGCTCGAAGATGATCTTGCCCGCCGCCAGGTCGCGGTTGCTTCCGTCCACGACGGGCAGGCGGTTCTCCCGGCAAGCGGCGGATGCGGCGAGAAGGAGCGGGAAGAAGAGCGCCGGGGACCGGAGCACGCGGCGGAGTCTAGCAAGGAGGCTCCCGATGCGCCGCCTTCTCAGAAAGCGATAAGGTGATAGCTTGCGCACCCGTGGCCGATCCGCGAGACAGCCTGCCCGAGAACGCTCCGGGGAAGTTCTACGTCGACTCCCAGTGCATCGACTGCGACGTCTGCCGCGTCACGGCGCCGGCCAACTTCCAGCGGCACGAAGAGAAGCCCTATTCCTACGTCTTCCGCCAGCCGGCGACTCCGGAGGAGCAGGCGCAGTGCGAGGAGGCGATGGACAGCTGCCCCGTCGAGGCGATCGGAAAGGATGGAGAGGTCGGTCCTCCGTAGCCGGTCGTAGGGACCGGCTCCCGACCCGGCCTGCCGGCCGTCGACTACCGGCGGCCGGCCGCTTCCTGTCCGCCGTCGCGGAGCATCTCGCGGAAGTATCCGATTGTCAGCCGAAGTCCCTCCTCCAGCTCCACCTTCGGCTCCCAGCCCAGCAGGCGCCGCGCCCTCGAGATGTCGGGCTGGCGCACTCGCGGGTCGTCGACCGGGAGCTCCCGGAAGACGATCTCGCTCGGGGTGCCGGTCAGGCGCCGGATCGTGCGGGCGAAATCGAGAACGGAGAGCTCCGCCGGATTGCCGAGGTTGACGGGCGCTGTCTCGGAGGAGAGCAGCAGGCGGTAGATCCCGTCGATCAAGTCCGAAACGTAGCAGAAGGAGCGGGTCTGCGTGCCGTCCCCGAAGACGGTCATGGGCTCGCCCGAGAGCGCCTGCGAGATCAGCGCCGGTACCACCCTCCCATCGCGCGGGCGCATGCGCTCTCCGTAGGTGTTGAAGATCCGCACGATCCGGCGCCTGACCGGCACCCCGAGCGAG
>JBOGJK010000092.1:0-2894 GCA_050745345.1 Thermoanaerobaculia bacterium | reverse complement strand
GGCCTCCGCGCGCCACGGCGAGGTCGAGCCCGTAGGTCGCCGCGAGAAGGCCGACGACGCGCGCGAAGCCGAATCCGCGGTCCGAGAGGCGGGAGAAGAAGACCCAGACGAGGGGGAGCGCGGCGGCTCCCACCGCGGCGAGCGCCAGGTACCAGACCGCGGCCGCCGCGAAGGAGCCGATCTCCCGGTCGGCCTCGGCCGGAACGGCAGGCGCGCCGTGGGCCGGGATGAGCGGGGCCGAGACCGTCCGGCGCGAGCGGGGCCACTTCTCCCACTCCCACATCGTGGGGGGCGGGCTCGCCAGCGCGGCGAGCAGGATCCGGCGGGCCCGCAGGAGGGAGAAGTCGCGCGCCTTGCGGAAGAGAAGGACCCTGGGGTGGTCGTAGACCGTGAACTGCTCCTCGGCCCGGTCGTCGTCGAAGACGAGGAACGCAAGAGAGGGGTAGGAGGTGAACTCGGCCGCCCGCTCGAAGCCCAGCGCGCCGTCGAAGAGGGCGCGGTAGTAGGCCCTCGTCATCGGGAAGACGGCCGGGATCCGCGTGACGTTGGCGTACACGCGGTTGGAGGTCACCGCGATCCAGTCCGCGTTCTGGAGCGCCGCAAGCAGCAGCTCCGCCTTCTTCACCGAATCGGGATGGAAAAGCTCGAGGACCGGCCCGGCGTAGCGGGCCGCGTCGTATCCGGGCAGGGGGATCGGCTGCCCGTCGTCCCAGGCCTCGTTGGCGAAGCGGGCAGGCGGCGCGACGTGCGTGAAGATCCAGCGGGAGGCCTCGAGCCTCGGGTGCGGCCGCCGGTAGATCGCGGTGAAGGCCACGGCGGAAAGGAAGCCGCCGGCCAGCACGACCGCGGGCAGCGCGGTGAGCAGCCGCCGTCCGCCGGCGGCCCGGGAGAGCCGTACCAGGAGCAGTCCCGACAGGACCGCGAGCGCCGGGTAGGCCGGATAGAAGTACCGGATCGACTTGACCAGGGTCGCGCCGTGGTAGAGGCCGACGAAGAGCACATAGGCGAGAAGCGGTGCCAGCGCCCGGTTCTCCCGGCGGCGCGCGGCCCAGAGCCCCCAGGCGAGCGCCGCGATCGCGGTCAGGCCGAAGAAGGGGGCGGCGCCCCAGAGCACGAAGTTCTTGAGGGGAAAGAGAAGCGTGCGCCCCGCCCACTGCAGGGCGGGCGGGAAGCCGGCGACACTGGAGGAGATCAGGGCAAGCTGCTTCAAGTCGTTCCCGTAGCGCGGATCGAGGCCCCATGCGTCAAACGCGTACGGGAGCGCCAGGCGGATCGCGGCTACGGCCGCGGCCAGCAGCAGGGCGCCGCGGCCGGCCATCCGCGCGAACGCCGCCCCGAACGGCTCCTTCCCTTCCCGGGAGAGCGCCGCCAGGCGCACGAGGATCGCGATCCCGACCGGCGCGAAGAGGGCCAGCGCCGTGATCTTGCAGCCCACCGCGAGGCCGAGGGCGATACCCGTCGCGGCATCCGCCGCGGGGCCCGACTTTCCCTGGGCGAGGCGCACGCAGCCGTAGAGGGTCGCCGTCGCGAAGGTCGCCAGGAATGTGTCCACCGCCCAGAAGTGCGAGAGCTGGATCCCGAGCGGGCAGAAGGCGAGGAGGGCCGCGGCCGCGAGCGCCGCCTGGCGTCCCGCGAAGCGTCGCGCGAGGCGGTAGACGAGCCAAACGGTCAGAAGGTCGAAGATCGCCGAGAGGCCGCGGCCGACGAGGTATGTCCCGTCGTAACCGTCGCGTCCCACCGCGGCCGCCAGGATCTTGGCTGCGAACATCGGCAGCGTGCCGTAGACGAAGGAGTTGTAGCCGCGGTTGTAGGGGTTCAGCTCCGAGCGCTTCGAGTCCAGATACGCCGCCAGGCTGCGGGGCAGCCGGAGGTTCTCCTCCACCATCGAGATGAAGCGCTCGTCGGGATGGAGGTGGTGTCCCTCGTCCCAGTTGACCTTCTCGAAGCGGAAGAAGGCCCCCGCGAGCAGGATCAGGCAGAGGATCGCGCGGGCGGTCGGTCGGGTCAGAAGCAGGTCTCCGGCAAGGCGGTCAGGCGACGGCGGGGATTCCCTTGCGGTTGAGGAAGGCGGCGATCTCGTTGCGGTTCGAGCCGATCCAGTCGAGCAGCAGACCGACGCCTTCGGCGGGCGAAACGCGCGGCTCCCAGCCGAGCTCGCGGCGGGCCTTGCCGATGTCGCAGTAGAAGACGCGCTGGTCGCCGAGGCGCGTCTTCTCCCGGGCGACCGGGATCCGCTTTCCGAGCCTCTTCTCGAGGTCGGCGACCAGCTCCCTCAGGGAGAGGCGGAAGGCCGGGCCGCCGCCGACGTTGTAGGCGCGCCCCGCGACCTCGCCCTTGCGCGCCAGCGCGGCGAGGTAGGCGTCCACGAGATCGTCCACCCAGAGCAGGTCCCGCACCTGAAGGCCGTCGCCGTAGAGCGTGATCGGCAGATCGAAGCTCGCCGCGAGCGCGAACCACGCCACCCAGCCCTGGTCCTCTTCGCCGAACTGCCGGGTGCCGTAGATGCACGACTGCCGGAAGCAGACTGTGGGCAGGCCGAAGCTGCGGTGGTAGTCCACGACGTACTGGTCGGCCGCCCCCTTGGAGCAGCCGTAGGGGGACTCGAAGGAGAGAGACTCCTCCTCGGAGACCCCTCCGGGGCGCTCCGCCAGGTCCCAGCGCCCGTCGCGCAGCGTCTCCCCGGAGGAGAGGTGGCCGTAGACCTTGTTGGTCGACGAGTAAAGCAGCAGCGGCGCCTTCCCGGGGTCTCTGCCGTACCGGGCCCGCAGCGCCTCGAGCAGGTTGAAGGTGCCGACGGCGTTGGCTTCCCAGTCGGCGACCGGGTCCACGATCGAGGTCGTGACGGCGACCTGGCCGGCCAGGTGCAGGACGGCGTCGAAGCGCTCCGTCAGGGC
>JBOGJK010000091.1:0-2859 GCA_050745345.1 Thermoanaerobaculia bacterium | reverse complement strand
ACGCGCGACCCGCGCGGGGAGGCGCGCCGCCTCTTCGAAGAGCTCGGCATCCGGATGTTGAAGCTCCATCCGCCGCACCAGCTGGTGGCCGCCAACGCCTACCTCTCGGGAGACGAGGCGCTCGCCGCGATCTACGCGGCGGCCGAGGAGGCGGGCCGCCCCGTCATGATCCACACGGGCACCTCCATCTTTCCGGGCGCCCGCAACCGGTTCGCCGACCCGATGGCGGCCGACGACGTCGCCCTCGACTTCCCGAAGCTCTCCCTGGTCCTGGCCCATGCCGGGCGTCCCCTCTACATGGAGACCGCGGTCTTCCTCGCGCGCCGGCACCCGAACGTCCACCTCGACCTTTCGGGAATCCCGCCCCGGAGGTTGCTCGAGTATCTGCCCCGGCTGGAGGAGCTCTCCGGCAAGTGCCTCTGGGGCTCGGACTGGCCGAGCCCCGGCGTGCTCTCGATGAAGAAGAACGTGGAAGACTTTCAGTCGCTGCCCCTCTCCCCTGCTGCCAAGGAAAGGATTCTCTGGAGCAACGCGGCGGCGCTCATTCGTTAATCGTGAATCGTGAATCGTGAATGGACCGTCGATTCACGATTTTCGATTGACGATTCACACACCCGCCAATCGCCGGTCCATATAATCCGCCTCGTGGCTCGAGAACGCGTCCTCATCGTTGGAGGCGGCACGATGGGGCGCGGCATCGCCGGGGTGTCCGCCGCGGCGGGCCATCCGACCTCCCTCTTCGAGGCCGACGCTGCCCGGCGCGCGGGGCTGCGCGCGCAAATCGAGGGCTCCTGGGAGCGCGCGGCCGCCAGGGGAAGGCTCTCCCCCGAGGCGGCCGGCCGCGCGAAGGGCCTGCTCGAGGTCCCGGAGCGGCTCGAGGATGCCGCCGGAGCCGAGCTGGTCATCGAGGCGGTGCCCGAAGATCTGGAGTTGAAGCGTCGCGTCTTCTCGCAGCTCGACCGGCTCTGCCCGCGCGCGGTCTTCCTCGCTTCGAACACCTCCGCGCTCTCGATCACCGAGATCGCCTCTTCCACGCGCGAGCCCGGGCGTGTGGTGGGGCTTCACTTTTTCAACCCGGTTGCGTCCATGCCGCTGGTCGAAGTCGTCCGGGGAAAGGGCACGGACGAGGACGCCGTCCGCAACGCGGTCCGCTTCGCCGAGTCCCTGGGCAAGGAGGCGATCCGCGTGTCCGACTCCCCCGGGTTTGCCACCTCGCGGCTGGGCGTGGCGCTGGGGCTCGAGGCGATGCGCATGGTCGAGGAGGGGGTCGCTTCCCCCTCCGACATCGACCGCGCGATGGAGCTCGGCTACGGACACCGGATGGGGCCCCTGAAGACGAGCGATCTGGTCGGCCTGGACGTGCGCCTCGCGATCGCCTCGACGCTCGCGGCCGCGCTCGAAGGGCGGCGTTTCGATCCCCACGGGATCCTCCGCCGGCTCGTCGCAGAGGGCAAGACCGGCAAGAAGTCGGGCGAGGGCTTCTACCGGTGGGAAGGGGATCGGGCGATCCCGAAGGCGGCGCGCTGATGGACCGGCGGGGGATGACCCTGGGAGTGGCGCTCGTCGGTGTCGGTCTCTACGCCCTCCTCTCGCGGTACCTCGACTTGCGCGGCCCGGGCGCGGTGCTGCTGCTGCTCGGAGCCTTCTTCTTCGCCGCGTCGGCTCTGCGCCGGTTTCGGGGGCCGCTGTTTCCGGCGGGCGTGCTGATCGGGTTGGGTTTGGGGTTTTTCCTGCGCCGGCCCCTCGAGCCATGGATGCCGCACTGGGCGGCCATCCTGCTCGGCCTCGGGGGCGGGTTCCTCCTGGTGGCGGCCCTCGACGCCGCAGCCGGCCGCCATCGGCAGCCCCCGCCGCTCGTGCCGGGAGCCGTCCTGACGGCGATCGCGCTCGGCGCGGCCGCGTCCCGCGCCCTGTCGATCCAGGACCTGCTCGCGCCGCTCGAGCCGCTCTGGCCGTTCGCGGTCCTGGCCGCCGGGTTCTGGCTGGTCGCCTCCGCCCTCAAACGGCGCGCAACTTAGTCCTCGAGGACCGACGACTTGCCCTACACGCCGTCCAGGTCCAGAACCTTCGGCGCCGGCGGGCGGGCCGCCGCCGGGGGACCGGGCGCGGCGCGCCGCAGGAGAAGCAGGCGGGCGGTGAGCAACAGGAGGAGGGCCGCGGCCGCGATCTCGACGGCGAAGAACCCGGTCGCCAGGCGATGGTACTTCTGGAGCAGGAGCCGCCCGGGGTCGGCCGCCGGCAGGTTGTCGAGCAGGCCGGGGGCCTCCGCCCGGATCCGGTCGATCGGCGGGATCAGGAGCTTCTCGATGACCACAGCGCCGATCACGCCGAGCACCGGGGCGCGCGTCACGAGCGCGCGCAGCCCCCGCGGCGCGTTCCACCGGCGGGAGAGCAGCCAGCAGGTCAGCAGCAACACGGCGAAGCCCCCCTGCATCAGCCAGCAGAGCCGCGTGACGATCGGGCTCGCCAGCGCCGCCGCCAGGTCGCGAGTGGGAAGCACGCGAAAGGAGGCGGGGGCCACGACCGCGCCGAAGAAGAGGGGGGCGCCCAGTACGAGGCAGAGGGCCAGCAGGTGCGCCAGGAGGACCGCGAATTCGAGGCGCGCTCGGGAGGTCATCGGGGACTCGATCGAAGCCGGGAGACGGGAGACGGAAAACGGAAGACGACACGCTGGCGAGCCATTTTCGTCTCCCGTCTACCGTCTACCGTCTCACGGCTCGGGCGCGTATTCGGCGCGGACGGCGGGAGCGAGCCCCGCCGCGTGGGCCCGGTCGAGCAGAAGCTGCACGGCCCGCCGTCCATCCGGCCCATAGCCTTGCGTCCAGCGATTCACGTACATGCCGACGAAGCGGTCCGCCT
>JBOGJK010000090.1:0-2857 GCA_050745345.1 Thermoanaerobaculia bacterium | reverse complement strand
CGATCTGATCTTCGGTTCAAACTCCCAACTCCGGGCCCTGGCTGAAGTCTACGGAAGTTCGGACGCGCAGGAGCGGTTTGTCCATGACTTTGTGGGAGCGTGGACCAAGGTGATGAATCTGGATCGCATTGATCTCGCCTAATCTTGGCACAAGGTCTCATAGGGCTTCTGAAGGGGATTTGGAACTGCCTGTGAGAGGATCAAGAAGCGACAACTGCGACAACGACGTCCAGAGGAAGGATCCGGGGCTTCGATGGCCTCGAGAAATTCGAGGCCGGCTGGCTCTGAACCTCGGCGTGCGCGTCGCACCGGTCGCCTTCGCTTCTGAGGCTCAGACGGCCCTGACCCATCGGGGACAATCCGCTCCGTGCCCCCGACTCCGAACACGGGGTTACGCCGCGTTCTCTTCCATGGAGGCGAGGTGTCGGAAGGTCTCGGACGGCCGCCCTCCGGGCCGATCGAGGCGCGGCCGTTTCGACCCGAGAGCTTCTTCCTGGCCGACGACGGGATCGCCGTCGTGCTCTGCGACGCCGCGCTCGCGCCAATGCTCGGCGAACCTCCCCCGCCCGCGCTCGGCTCGGGAGCCGACCGCGCGGCCGTTCTGCTCGGGGGGGAGGGCTTCGAGCTCGGAACCGACCCCTTCTGGACGGCCCGGACCCTGTTCTCCCTTTCGGCCGGCACCGCCGACGCGCACCTCGAGCGGGCGCCACGCGCCTTCTCGGAGGAGCGGAAGCTGCGGGTGCGGGACCACGAGATCGAGGAGCACACTTTGGAGTTCGTCGGAATTTGCCGGGAGTGGCGGCACGGCCGAAAGACAGGAGGAACGAAGCGATGCCCCAACTGAAAGGAACCAGGACCCACGAGAATCTGAAGCATGCCTTCGCCTCAGAGTCCCAGGCGAACCGGCGTTATCTGTATTTCGCCCGCCGGGCCGACATCGAGGGATACCCGGACATCGGCGGCCTCTTCCGCGACACGGCCGAGGCCGAGACCGGACATGCGTTCGGTCACATGGACTTTCTGAAGGAATTCGGAAACCCGGACACCAATTTCCCGGTCGGCAACACCGACGCCAACCTGAAGAGCGCGGTCGAGGGAGAGACCTACGAGTACACGCAGATGTACCCGGGTTTCGCGCGGGCCGCCCGCGAGGAGAACTTCACCGAGATCGCCGAGTGGTTCGAGACCTTGGCTCGGGCCGAGAAGTCTCACGCCGGCCGCTTCCAGAAGGGGCTCGACAACCTGGGGAAGATCTAGGGGAGGGGTTAGGGGCGAGGGGCGAGGGGTCAGGCGCTAGGGCTTAGGCGCCAGGTGCCAGGCGTAAGACAAGACGCAACCCCCAGCGCCCAACGCCCAGCGCCCAGCGCCTACTTCTCATGTTCAACCCTTCCGCTCACGACTTCTACTCGCCCGAGGCCGTCGAGAAGGAGCTGCGTCGGGTGACAGACATCTGCCACACGTGCCGCCGCTGCTACGATCTGTGTCCGTCCTTCGACGTCCTCTTCCGGGCGCTCGACCGCCCGGAGGTGGACGGCGAGGCGGACCGCCTGCGCCCGCGCGACCTAGACCAATTCTCCGACCTCTGCTTCGAGTGCAAGCTCTGCATCCCCCACTGCCCCTACTACCCGCCCCACCGCTGGGAGGTGGACATCCCGCGCGTCGTCCTTCGCGACCGCGCTTCGCGCGTCAAGCACGCGGGGGGACCCGGGCTGCGGGAGCGGATCCTCTCTTCGGCCGACGCCGTCGGGAAACTCTCGGCCGTGGCGGCGCCGCTCGTCAACTCGCTCAACGAAAGCCCATTTGCGCGCGTCCTGCTCGAGAAGGCGTTGGGCGTGCACCGCGACCGGCTCTTGCCGGCCTTCGCCGGCGGGACGTTTCTCGCGTGGTGGGCGCGCCGGGGGGGCGCCACGGGACCGTCGGAGCGGGCGCCGGCGCGGGACCGGGTGGCCCTCTTCGTGACCTGCTCATGCAATTACAACGCCCCCGAGGTGGCGCGCGCGACCGTGGCGGTGCTCGAGAAGAACGGCTGCGAGGTCGTTGTCCCGGAGCAGCGCTGCTGCGGGATGCCGTACCTGGAGAGCGGCGACGTGGACTCCGCCCGGGAATGCCAGCTTCGCAACGTCGATGCCTTTCTCCCGCTCGTCCGGGCGGGCTACATGGTGGTCGCCCCCGGCCCCACCTGCAGCCTGACGTTGAAGAAGGAGTACCCGGTTCTAAGCGCCGACGAGGGCGCCGCGGCGGTCGCCGGGGCGACCCTTGACCTGTGCGAGTACCTGATGCGCCGCCACGCGGAGGGGCGTCTGGCACTCGACTTCGCGCGGCGGCCGGGCAAGGTCCTCTACCAGGTCCCCTGCCACCTGAAAGTCCAGGACATCGGCTTCAAGTCGCGCGACCTGCTGGCCCTGATCCCGGGCGCCGAGGTCGTGACGGTCGAGGCCTGCACCGGGCACGACGGCACCTGGAGCATGAAGAAGGAGTACTTCCCCCTCTCCATGGAGATCGGCGCGCCCGTGTTCGCGAGGGTTAAGGAGGAGAGGCCGGACGCCGTCGCGACCGATTGCCCTCTGGCTGGCCTGCAGATCCGCCAGGGCACCGGCCGGACTGCGAAGCACCCGATCCAGATTCTGGCCGACGCCTACGGGCTGTCGGTCGAGGCCTGATTGTCAGGAGTCCTCATGAATCCCCTCTCCCTCGAGGACATCAAGAACCTCCACGAGTATGAGCTCGAGCGTCCCGATTTCCGCGAGCGCGTCATCGCGCTGAAGAAGCGCCGCCGCGTACCCCTCGGTCCCCTGATGACCCTCGTCTTCGAGAACCGCGACACCGTGCGGTTCCAGATCCAGGAGATGGTCCGCAT
>JBOGJK010000089.1:0-2236 GCA_050745345.1 Thermoanaerobaculia bacterium | reverse complement strand
TCGGGCCCGCTAACCCCCTTTCCGTGTTAGAATTACAGAATACATCGATGAAATTCAGCGGTGTTCTCCGACATAGCTTCTCGACGGCCGAGGTGGCGCGGCTGACCGGGCTTTCCGCCCGCCAGCTCGACCACTGGGACCGCCTGGGCTTTTTGCGTCCGTCCGTCGAGCGCGCCTCGGGGTACGGGTCGATGCGCCGCTACTCGTTTGCCGATGTCGTGAGGCTTCGGGTTGCGGCGCGGCTTCGCGCCGCGGGCATCGGCCTGCCGAAGATCCGGCGTTGCGCGGAGGCGCTGGCGCGACTGGAGCCCGAGGGCTCGGGGGACCTCGCGGAGGCGCGCCTTCTGGTCGCCGGAAACCGCGTCCTGTGGGCGCGCTCGGACCGGGAGCTCGTGGATCTCTTGAAAGAAGGGCAGATGGTTCTCGTTTTCCCGCTGGGCGACGCGGTCGAGGAGGCCGCCGGCGCCGTGGCGCGCCTGACGCGGGAAGACGAGAGCGCGGATCTGCCGCCCGCGCGCTCCGCGCGGCGCAGCCGCAGGCACCTCTAGATTCACGACCCGGCGGGGCGGGACAGGAGGCGGTGGGTTGGAGCAGGACGAGGCGAACCCTCGCATCGGGTCGCTCGCGCGGCTCGGGCGCCAGCGGGATTTTTCTCTTCCGCGTTTCCGGCGCGCGCTCTCGCTCGCCTCGCGGCACAGCCGGCGCGCGGAGATCCTGCGGCAGCTCTTCGCGGAGTGGCTGGGTCTGCCGCTGTCCGTTTCCGACGCGGAAGAGGCCTGGGAGGAGATCGAGAAGCTCCTGCCGCAGATGCGGGAGAAGCTGGGGCGCCCGCTCTCGCTGCAGACGGTGCTGCTGCACTACTTCCACAGCAAGAAGGGGAGGCTGCGGGAGCCGCGCCTCGTCTCGGAGAGGGAGCTGCTGCTGCTGCGCGTCAGCGCGCTGACCGATCCCTTGACCGGCCTCTACAATCGCCGGTTCCTCATGGAGCACCTGGCGCGCGAGATCGCGCGCTCGGAGCGGGCGGAGGGGATCGTCTCGGTCGTCATGATGGATCTGAAGGACTTCAAGGCCGTCAACGACCGGTTCGGCCATCCCGTGGGAGACGGCGTGTTGCTGCGCACGGCGCGCGTCGTGCGCCAGTCGCTCCGGACGGTGGACGCCGGCTGCCGCTGGGGAGGCGACGAGTTCGTCGTCGTGCTCCCCAACACGAACTTCCTGTTCGCCGTCCGTGTCGCCGAGCGGATCCGCAAGCGCGTTTCCGCGCTGGCGCTTCCGCCCCGCTCGGAGCTGAAGGTGGGCGTCCACTACGGCATCGCCACCTACCCGACCGACGGCAGGACGGCCGACTTCCTCCTCAAGGTCGCCGACCTGCGCCTCTACCAGTGCCGCGAGCAGTCGAACTTCCCGGGCGCGGACCGCCGCAGCCACCCGCGCTTCACGCCGGCCGAGACGAGCGTGCGCCTGCTGCGCCAGGGAGAGGAGCCGTGGACCGCTCCGGTCGTGGACGTGAGCTTCGGGGGAATGGCGCTGCGCGCGCCGCAGCCGGACAAATGGCCGCGCCGCTGGACGGGTGAGATCTTCCGCCGCCTGAACTCCGAGCGCTACCCAATCAAGCTGCGCGCCGTCAACTGGGCGCCGCTGCCGGATGGGGGCGTGCGGGTGGGCTGTGCGTATGTGTAGTTGGCGACTGTTACGCCCTCACCCCGGCCCTCTCCCGAATGGAGAGGGAGCAGAACGCCCTCACCCCGACCCTCTCCCGGGGGGAGAGGGAGCAGAACGCCCTCACACCGGTACTCTCCCGTGGGGAGAGGGAGCAGAGCGCGTTTGACATCCGCCCTATTCGCCGCGCACCGTGCGGCGGCGTCGGCGCTTTTTTCTCTCTTCTGCCTGCTCGCGATCGCTTTCTCGGCAGGGGAGCCGCGTCTCTTCGCCGGGCTCGCGGGCGCCTCGCTCGCGTCCGCGTTCCTCTCGACTCGCCAGCTCGCGCGCGGTCTGGGCGCCTTCGTCTCGCCGCTGGCGATCCTGATCGACCAGGCGCTGCTCTGGGGAGCGATCGCGCCGATGGGAGGGGGGCAGACGCTCTTCGCGCTGCTCCTTCCCGCGGGAGTGGCGCTCGCCTGGCAGCTCGAGGGGAAGGCCGTGGCGCGCTTCTACGCCGTGCTCTCCGTCGGGGGGCTCGCGGCGCTGTTCGCCGCCGGTGCTCTGCCGCTTGCGGCGGCGGGCCTCTTCCCGCTCC
>JBOGJK010000088.1:0-1891 GCA_050745345.1 Thermoanaerobaculia bacterium | reverse complement strand
CCTCTACTTGAACGGCGCGATCCTCGGGATGCGCAAGGCGGAGATCGACCGGAAGTTCGACGAGATCGTGGCTTTCGCGGAGGTGGAGCGGTTCATCGACACGCCGGTCAAGCACTATTCGAGCGGGATGTATCTGCGCCTGGCGTTCGCGGTGGCGGCGCATCTGGAGCCGGAGATCCTGATCGTGGACGAGGTTCTGGCGGTCGGGGACGCGAGCTTCCAGAAGAAGTGCTTGAACAAGATGGAGGACGTTGGGCACCAGGGCCGGACCGTGCTGTTCGTTTCACACAACATGCCGGCGGTGACCCGGCTGTGTCAGCGGGTCGTTCTGCTCGATGGGGGGCGGGTGCTCGAGGACGGCCCGGCGGCTCACGTGGTCGGGGCCTACCTGAAATCGGGCCTCGGCACCACGGCCGCCCGCGAGTTTCCGAAACCCTCCCAGGTCCCCGCCGCGTACGTTGCCGGTCTTCACGCCGTGCGCGTTCGATGCGAAACCGGGGAGGTCAGCGAGGTCATCGACATCCGGCGCCCGGTGCGCGTGGAAATGGAGTACGAGGTTTTTCGTTCGGGGTACGTTCTGAGCCCGTTCTTCCTCTTCGACACCGAGGAAGACGTGACCGCCTTCCGAACGGATGACCTGGATCCCGCCTGGAGGCGGAAGCCGCGTCCCGCGGGGCGCTACGTCAGCGCCGTCACGATCCCGGGCAATCTGCTGGCCGAAGGCACGATCTTCGTGACCGCGGGCCTGGCGACGATGCAACCGACCATGCGGCAGTTCTACGAGGAGGGTGTCGTTGTCTTTCAGGTCGTGGACAGCCTCGATGGCGACTCCGCCCGGGGGGACCTGGGGGGACACCTGGAGGGAGTGGTCCGGCCCCTGTTGCAATGGGACACGAACCGGCTGAGCCCGGTTTCGGAGGCCGTCCCGGTGGGGGACGAAGAACAGTGAAGCCCGCTGCGGGCACGCCGGAGTCCGGACCAATGCCTAGAGTCAGCGTCATCATTCCGACCTACCGCCGGCCGCAATTTCTCGCCGCGGCGATCCGGAGCGTCCTGAACCAGACCTATCAGAACTTCGACATCGTGGTCGTGGACGACAACTCGGGAGACAACACCGAAGCCGTGGTGAGCTCCTTTGGCGATCCGAGAATTCGCTACATCGGACATCGCACGAACTGGAGGGTCGCCGCCGCCCGCAATACCGGGGTGCTGAACTCGAGCGGAGACTTCGTCGCGTTTCTGGATGACGATGATGAGTGGTTGCCGGAGAAGCTCGGTCGCCAGATGGACGTTTTCGACGGGCGCTCCGATGTGACCGGCGTAGTCTATACGGGCTTCCAGATGATCAGCCGAGCGACCGGTCGTACGGTCATGACCGTGCGACCGACCAGGCAGGGGCATATTCTCCATGAGTTGTGCCGAGACAACTGCGTCGGAACGGCGTCGACCGTCGTGCTGCGCCGCGAGTGTTTCGAGGAGGTCGGTCTGTTCGACGAGACAATCGACTTCGGAGAGGAATACGACATGTGGATCCGGGTCGCGCACGCCTTCGACTTCGCGTTTCTTCCGGAGTCCCTCGTCCGGTACAGCGTTCACGGTGCGCGGCTCTCGACCAGCCGTACCGTGATGATTCGCGGCCTCCAGCGTCAGTTGAGCAAGTACGGCGCTTTCTTCGCCGCCTATCCGTCGAGCTTGAGCAGTCGCTACATCGCGCTCGGTGTGGGGTTCTGCCGGGAGGGGGACGCGAAGGAGGGGCGCCGAGTGTTCCTCCGCGCCATCCAGATCGCGCCGTTGCGGCTCAAGAACTACTTCTATCTTGGATTGGCCCTCTTGGGAGCCCGGGTCTTCCGGTGGGTGCGTCCTCCAAGCAGCCTCTGACACGCTCCGTCTC
>JBOGJK010000087.1:0-6125 GCA_050745345.1 Thermoanaerobaculia bacterium | reverse complement strand
CGATGAACCGATGAACCGATGAACCGATGAACCGATTCCTCACTCTCCCTGTCCGAGCGAGAAGCCCTTCTCGCCGTCGAAGGTCGAGAGATTCTCCGTCTTGACGAAGTCGAGACGGGCCGACGTGATCCGGGAAAGCAGCTCGATGATCTGAGTCTGGGAGACGGCGCCTCCGGACTCCGAGAGGAAGCGGCAGCGGGCCTCGTCCACCCGCAGCGTCTCCGGAACGCCGCCCGGCCAGACCTTGACGCCGCGGCAGGTCATCATCGTGAGCTTGAATCCGGGCGCGGCGAGGGGAGCGAGCTTCGCCGCGAGCGCGTCGGTGTCGAGGCTCTGCCAGGCGACGAAGACATCGACGCCGACCGTCTCCCGTCGGGCGGGCGACCGGGCCGGGGCGAGGCGCCCGGCGGCCGACGGCGGTGCCGCGGCGGCATAGCGCACCGCCGTCAATCGCTGCGGCGTCTGCCCCAGGCGCGCGACCACCTCTTGGGCGAACTCCCGGGTGCCGACCTTCCGGCGGCTCACCCCCTCCTCGTAGATGTCGTAGGTGTGAACGCCCTCCTCGATCGCGCGCAGCCAGGCATTGTGCGCCGTCTCGGCCACCTTGGGCTGCCCGATGTGGACGAGCATCATGATGGCGCCGAGCAGGAGCCCCGACGGGTTGGCGAGGTTCTGGCCGGCCCGCCGCGGAGCCGAGCCGTGGATCGCCTCGAACATGGCGCAGCTCGCGCCGATGTTGGCGGAGCCGGCGAGCCCCACGGAGCCGGCGATCTGTGCGGCGACATCCGAGAGGATGTCGCCGTAGAGGTTCGGCATCACGATGACGTCGAAGACCTCGGGCGTGTCGGCGAGCTTGGCGGCGCCGATGTCCACGATCCAGTGCTCCTTCTCGAGGTCGGGGTACTCCGCGCCGATCTCGTCGAAGACGCGGTGGAAGAGGCCGTCGGTCAGCTTCATGATGTTGTCCTTGGTGAAGCAGGTGACCTTCCGGCGGCCATTCGAGCGGGCGTACTCGAAGGCGTAGCGAACGATGTTCTCGGAGCCGGGACGCGTGATCAGCTTCAGACACTCGTAGACGTCGGTGGTCAGGCGGTACTCGATGCCGGCGTAGAGATCCTCCTCGTTCTCGCGCACGATGACGAGGTTCATGACCGGGTGCTTGGTCGCAACGAAGGGGTGATAGGAAACGCAGGGGCGGACGTTGGCGTAGAGGCCGAGCGTCTTGCGCGTCGTGACGTTCAGGCTCTTGAAGCCTCCCCCTTGCGGGGTGGTGATCGGGGCCTTCAGGAAGACCTTGGTGCGGCGCAGCGACTCCCAGGAGGAGGCCTCGATGCCGGCAGTGTTGCCGCGCTGGTAGACCCTTTCGCCGATCTCGATGACCTCGGGCGCGATCCGCGCCCCGGCGGCCTCCAGGACCGAAAGTGTCGCGGCCATGATCTCGGGCCCGATGCCGTCCCCGTAGGCGACCGTGATGGGTGTTGCGCCGTTCATCCGCGGCTCCCTTCCGCCGACCCGAGAGGTCGAAAAATGGCATGCATTATGCGACGTTTCCGAGCTTACCCGCCGCTTTCGAAAGGACTTAGCCGGAAGCCTTATAATTGGCGCCGCGTGAAGGATCCCATCCGGTTCGTCGAGTCGGTCGAGCGGACGATGCCGGGCGGCGAGACGCTCGCCCTGCGTTACGACGCCTCTCGAAGGGTGATGCTCCGATTCCGGCTCCAGGCCTCGTCGCTCGAGGACCTGGAGGCCTTGCGCTACGCGCGGCGCGCGATGATTCGCGAGGAGCGCACGCGCGGCCTCGAATGGGAAGAGCCCTCCATGGAGGATCCGACCTTCACGGCCAACGAAGTGCGATGGTTCGCCCTGACTTCGCAGGCGGCCTGGTGCCGCCAGAAGATCGCGGAGCTGGTAGAGCGGGCCAATCGAGTCGTCGAGGAGCTGCGGCACGCCCAACCGTTCTGACCGCGGCCGAGGCTGCTGTTACGGCCGGTAACACCTTTTGGACCGAGTGGCCTCCGGGAGGCTCCGCCGGATCTCGAGCAACCCTCCTGGTCCGAGGAGTTACGGTCGTCGCGGTTGCGCGGCACGCTCTTCGCAGTTTCCATCGGCATGCCCGACATCCGGCTGGAGAAGTTCGCGGAAGAGGCGATCGCCGACGCTCCGTCGGACGGCTCGGCCGCCCTGCAGCGCGCGGAGGAGCCCCTGCTGACGCTGCGGCTCCGGGTCTGCGCCCCCGAGCCGGCGGGGCTCGACGCTCTCCGGCACGCCCGGCGCTCGATGCTTCGCGAGGAATGGACGCTCGGCGGGGAGCCCGGCGAGCCTTCGCTCGAGACGGCGGTTTTCTCGCCGACGGAAGTCGTCTGGACCGTGCCTCGCTCCTGCCGGGAGTGGTGCCTCGAGCGGCTCTCGGAGCTGGAGAGACGGGCCAACCGCGCCTTCGACGAGCTCCGGCGCCCCTGACGCCCGGCGCAGCGGCGCCATGAGCGGGGGGCGGATCCGCACCGGGCTCTTTCTCGCGCTGCTCGCGGGCGCCGGTTACTGGTATTACCGAGAGCGCCCCACCGTTTCGGAGTTGGTCGACGAGTTGACCGGGCCCCTCTTCGGCTCCCGGGCGGCCGTCAAGGAGTCGGAGCACAAGCGCGTCATCAGCGACGCCGCCTCGGTCATCGGCCAGCAGACGAACGAAAACGTCGGCATGCTCCACGAGAACATGACCACGTACCAGGTGCGCGAGCTGCTGGGCGATCCCGACCGGGTCGAGACGCTCTCGGAGCGGGAGCCCCTGCGCGTGCGGTGGACTTACCGGGTCGTCCGGCGCACCGTCGTCTTCGAGAACGGGCGCGTCGTGTCGATCGCCATCCGGTAGGCCGCCGCCGCGGCTCCGAAGAGCCCCAGACGCGGCTCGAGCACGACGCGAACCGGGATTTTCTCGAGCAGATTCTCGAGCGGCGGTTTCGCGCGGAAGGACTCGAGGAAGAGGCCGGTCTCGAGCGCCGGCAGGATCTTCGGCGCGATGCCCCCTGCGATGAAGAGTCCTCCCGTCGCACGGTATTGCAGGGCCACGTTGCCGGCCTCCGATCCGTAGAGGGAGACGAAGAGCGCTAGGGTCTCTCGGCAGAGCGGGTCGCGCCCCTCGAGGCCGAAGCGGCTGATGACCGCGGCACGGTCCTCCTCTTCGCGCAGCGCGCGGGCGACCCGTGGGCTCTCGGCAGCGGCGCCGTCTGCCTTCAGGAAGTCGTAGATGTGTTGAAGCCCTACGCCGGACAGGAGCCGGTCCCATTCGGAGCGTCCCGCCCGCCGGCGAAGGAAAGCGCCCAGCCGGTCCTCGCGCGCGTCGCGGGGGCCAAAGTCCGTGTGCCCCCCTTCGGACGGGAACGGCTCGTAGCGGCCGGCCACGCGGAGCAGGCCCGCCTCCCCGAGCCCCGTCCCCGCGCCGATCAACGCGATCGGTCCGCCTCTCTCGGGCTTCCCGCGGCCAAGCGCACGGACTTGGCGAGGCTTCAGATACCACAGGCCCAGAGCATTGGCCGCAAAGTCGTTGACGAGGCGGACGGACATGCCGCGGAACCGGCGGGACAGATCTCGCTCGTCGAGCGTCCAGGGCAGCTTGGTGATCTGCGCCCGCCCGTTCTGGACCGGGCCTGCGACTCCGAACCCGGCGAAGCGGGGGCGCCGGCGTTCCGGACGGAGAAAGTGAACGAGGATCTCCTCGAGCCCCGAATGTTCGCGGCTCTGGTATCGCGCTTCGCGAACGACCGAGAGCGACCGCGCGCCGATCTCCACGATCGCGACGGCCGTCTTGGTGCCTCCGACGTCGGCCGCCAGGACGCGCATGGCGGAAAGCTATCAGGGAGCCAAGAGCGAACCTTCGCTACCTGCAGACCGTCGGCCGCCGACTGCCGACTGAGAAAAGGGGCCTCGGGGGCGGGGAGCCCGCGGGGCAAAAAAAAGCCCCGGGTCGGGGTGGGTCCGCCCGGGGGGCGAAAGGAGGAGGTGAGGTTTTGATCCTCGATGTCCCTGAATAGCAAGGCGGCGGCCAGGTCGGTACGTTTGCTAAGTATCTCGTCTGGATGGGTTTGTTCTTCTTCCCCCTGGAGGTCCGTGACGTTGAATGTCATCGTTTTGCACAATTTGTAACAACCTTTGCTCCCAGTGTCAGACAGCGGGTCGGGCCGGGAGCCTCTACGGTCTCGCTTCGGCTTGCCGCGGCGGGCGAGCCAGTACACTCCCGACCGCTTGAACGACCAGCCTCGACCTCGAAGCAGCCCGCCCGCCCCGACCATCCCTCTCCTGGCGCTCGCGACGCTTCTTTCCGGCTGTTCCGTTCTCTCGGACAAGCGCACGGTCTACCGGTACGAGCCCTCCTACGGCGTCGACAGCGCGGAGTTCCGCCGCTCGCTCGACGCGCTCGGCAGCGGGATGGTCCCGGACAACCGGGCGACCGTGCTCCAGAACGGCGCGGAGATCTTCCCCTCGATGATCGAGGCGATCCGCGGCGCCCAACGCAGCGTCAATCTCGAGGTGTACATCTTCAGCGAGGGGGAGGTCGGAGGCCTCTTCGCCCAGGCGCTGGCGGAGCGGGCCCGCGCTGGCGTGGAGGTGCGCCTCTTGATCGACGGGTTCGGGGCCCGGCTGGGAGCGCTCGAGCAGACGATGAGGGCCGCGGGCGTCGACCTTCGCGTGTACCGGCCCCTGCGGATCTACTCGATCTACCGGGTCGGCAACCGCACCCACCGGCGGATCCTGACCGTGGACGGGCGCATCGGGTTCTGCGGCGGCGTGGGGATCGACGACCGCTGGAGGGGCAACGCGCGCAACCCGCGGGAGTGGCGGGACGCGATGGTCCGGGTCGAGGGGCCGGTCGTCGCGCAGCTGCAGAGCATCTTCATCGAGGACTGGGTCCACACGACGGGCGAGGTCCTCCACGGCGACCCCCACTTCCCGAGGCTGGAGCCGGCGGGCGGGATGCTGGTGCAGGCGGTCGCCGCCTCGCGGACGGACCAGAGCTCGATGGCGAAGCTTCTTTTCTACATGGCGATCCAGTCCGCCCGACGGCGGATCTGGATCGAGAACGCCTACTTCGTGCCCGACCAGCAGATCCGGCGGGGCCTGATCCTGGCAGTCCGGCGCGGCGTGGAAGTGAAGGTCGTCGTGCCGGGAAGGCACATCGACATCCCCTTCATCCGGACGGCCTCCCAGTATCACTACGGGGAGCTGCTGGACGGCGGGGTGGAGATCTACGAGTACCTGCCGACGATGCTGCACAACAAGGTGATGGTGGTGGACGGGATCTGGTCCACGATCGGTTCGATCAACCTGAGCAACCGGTCGATGCGCAAGAACGCCGAGGCCAACGTGGCGATCTACGACAGCGGCTTCGCCCGGCAGCTGGAGGAGATGATCGAGACCGACCTGCAGTCGGCGGAGCGCTTCACGAAAGAAAGGTGGAAGAAGCGCGGCCCGCTGGCCCGGTTCGGCGAGCTCTTCTTCTGGCTGTTCTCCGAGAACTACTGAACCGAGCGCCGCGGCTCCCGGGCCTGCGCGCCGCCGGTGTGGGACATCAATTGACCGGCGCCCGCGGCTACAATCCCGGCGTGCTCAACGAGACCCTGCGGCTCGAGCGGCCCGTCGTGGTCTTCGACACGGAGACGACAGGCGTCAATCCCCGCACCGACCGCATCATCGAGATTGCCTGCGTGAAGGTGCACCCCGACGGCCGCCGCGAGCAGTGGGTGAGGCGCCTGGACCCGGAGATGCCGATTCCCGCGGCCTCGAGCGCCATCCACGGCATCCGTGACGAGGACGTCAAGGGGCTGCCGACGTTCCGCGCGGTCGCGGCGGAGCTCGCCGGCTTCCTCGAGGGATGCGATCTGGCCGGCTACAACATCTCGGGATTCGATCTGCCGGCGCTGCGGGTCGAGTTTCTCAGGGCGGGAGTCCCCTTCGACGTGGCGGGCCGGCGGCTGCTCGACGCGCAGCGGATCTTCTTCGTTCGCGAGCCACGGCACCTGGCCGCGGCGGCTCGCTTCTACTGCGAGTCGGATCACGACGGCGCGCACGGGGCACTGGCCGACGCCGAGATGACGCTCCGGGTGCTGGAGGGGCAGTTCGCGAGGTACCCGGAC
>JBOGJK010000086.1:0-4658 GCA_050745345.1 Thermoanaerobaculia bacterium | reverse complement strand
GAGTACGAATACCCTCTTGAGGGGCAGGACCCCGAGAACCCGATCGACGTCGGGCGGTATAACCGAACGGAATCGGCGGCCCTCGCGGGGCTGCGCCTGCGGCTAACTTCCTCGCTCGACATGACTGCGGGCGTCCAGGGCACACGCAGCGAGTTCGTCGAGCTGCCCGAGCTGCGGGACAACGAGACCTACGCCATCCTCGGAGGGATTCACTTCGACCGCCCGAAGTTCTTCCTGAACCTGGCGGGGGGGTACCGGAAGGGGTATGCCTTGAACAACTCGCTCTACGACTACCAGACGCCTGTGGGCTCCTACTTCCTCTCCTGGTTCGTCGGGGGGCCGGTCGAGCTTCAGGCCTTCGGCCACCGGCGTCCCGGGTACTCGCGTTCCGCCCTCGACCAGCTCTATTTCGAGCTGCGCTACGGGGGCGGCGTGCGACTGCGGCTGGGCTCCCGGGTCTCGCTCGGGGGCCATGCCGAGGCCGGAACAAACTCCTATCCCTTCAGTGTTTCGGCGGACGGGGGCGAGCGGGTGGACGACGCCTGGTCTTACGGGGGAGATCTGTCGGTGAGGGTCCTCGACCGGGTCGTCCTGCGGGCGAACGCTCTCCAGACGGTTCGCAGGCCCCCCGACCCCGGCGTCGAGCGGAAGGTCTTCCGTTTCTGGACCGGGCTCTCCTTCAACGGCGAGTTCACGAGAGAATGAAGGGCGTGATCGCGCGCCTCGGGGGCTCCGGCCTCGTGCTCCTGCTTGCGGCCACTGCTGTGGCGCAGCAGCCTTCCGTATCTTCAGGTCCCCCGGCGGGCGCTCCGGCCGTCGCGGCCGACGCGTCCGGGGACTACTCGATCGGCCCCAAGGACCTCCTCGACATCCGCGTCTTCGAGATCCCGGAGCTAAACCTCGAGCGGCGCGTCACGGATGCGGGAACGATCGACCTGCCGATGCTGGGCGACTTCTCGGTCGAGGGGCTGACCGCCTCGCAGATCCGCGACAAGCTCGAGAAGATGCTCACGGCCAAGTACGTCAACCGCGCCAACGTCTCGGTCGTCGTCAAGGAGTACGGCAACAAGCCGCTCGCTGTGCTCGGCGCCGTCCAGAAGCCGGGTTCGCTCAACATCTCGGGGCGCTGGACGCTGCTCCAGGCGATCTCCGCGGCCGGTGGCCTGACCGAGCGGGCGGGAAAGACGATCTACGTCATGCGCCGGGCGGACAACGGCCTCTCCGACACGCTCGAGGTCGACGTGGACGACCTGCTGCACGGCTCTTCGTCGCAGTGGAATGTGCCGCTGCAGCCCGGGGACATCGTGAACGTGGAGGCGAAGCGCTCGGTGCGCGTCTTCTGTCTGGGCGCCGTGAGGTCTCCCGGGGCGCTCGACTTCGACGGCGGAGACCGGATAACGCTGCTTTCGGTAATCGCCAAGGCAGGGGGCCTGACCGACAAGGCCTCCTCCAAGATCCGCATCAAACGGCGCGGGAGCGACGGAAAGGACGCCGAGATGGTGGTCAGCTTCGGCAGGGTCGTCTCGGGCAAGGACCCGGATCCCACGCTCGAGGCCGATGACGTCGTGATCGTGAAGGAGTCATTCTTCTGATGGCACAGGAACCGGAATTCCTCGAGGAAGCCCTCCCGGACGAGCCCTCCGTGGCGGAGCGGCTCCGGGAGTACGCGGCGGTGCTCTGGAAGCACCGGCGGCTGATTCTCGTCTGCCTGGGGACTGCCCTGATCGCGGCGGCGCTCTATTCCGTTCTCTCGGAGCCGAGCTACCTCGCGAGCACCGTTCTCTCCGTCGACCGCGACGCCGCGACACCTCTCGACGCGAACTGGCGCCCGCAGCTCTACGCGACGGTTGATCCGGACTTCCTGCCCACACAGGCCAAGCTGCTGGCAAGCCGCGAGATCGCCGAGCGGGTCGTGCGGCGCCTGAACCTTCTGGAGCACCTGGACCTGAACCCGAAGAAAAGCGGCCTCTTCCGGAAGAAGGATCAGGGCTCCGAGAAGAAGACGGTGCCGGCGGCCCAGGGCGAGGTCCTCGCGATGGCCGGGTGGGTCCGCGGCAGCGTGGAGGTCGAGCAGGTCAAGGGGACAAACCTCCTCGAGCTCTCCTGCGACGCGCCGACCCCGAAGCTCGCCGCCTCGATCGCCAACGCGGTCGCGGAGGCCTACATCCAGTGGACCCTGGAAGCCAAGTCCGAGATGATGGGGCGCGCCTCCGAGTTCTTCGCCGCGCAGATCCAGGACATCAAGAAGGATCTGGGCGAGGTCGAGCAGCAGCTTCTCGCCTACGGCCGCCAGAAGGACATCATCTCGGTCGACCCGCAGACCAACGTCACGCTCCAGAAGCTCGAGTCCTTGAACCGCGACTACGCCTCCGCAGTGGCCGACCGCGTCGCCAAGGAGGCCCGGTACCACGAGGTCGACACCTCGAAGCCCGAAACGATCGCCGATACCCTCTCCGGGGGACTCATCTTCAACCTGCGCTCCGATCAGCTCAAGCTCGAGCGCGACTACGCCGAGCGGCTGAACCTCTTCAAGCCGGAGTGGCCGGCCATGCAGCAGCTCAAGGCGCAGATCGACAAGGGCAGAGAGCATATCGACCAGGTCGTCCGGGAGACTGTCGCCAAGGCGCGCGATTTGGCCCGGAGCGACTACCTGACCGCGCTGCGGCGTGAGGAGAGCCTGAAGGCGGTCCTCGGCACGCAAAAGACCGAAGCGATGACGTTGAACAGCAACGCCGTCGAGTACAACCACCTCCGCACCGAGGTCGAGGCCAAGCGCTCCATGCTCGACAACCTCTTGAAGCGCCAGTCGGAGATGGAAGCCATGGCCCGGCTGACCGGAGCCGGAACGGCCAACGTGCGTGTCGTGGACCGGGCGCTTGCGCCGGGGAGCCCTTATCGCCCCTCCTACGTCCGCAACCTTCTGCTCGGCGTGATCCTGGGAGGGGCGGCCGGCGTCGGGCTCGCCTTCCTCCTCTCCTTTCTCGACCGCAGCCTGCGCACCCCCGAGCAGGTGGAGCAGGTCCTGGGCCTTCCCTCTCTGGGCGTGATCCCGGCCGTGGGCGCGACGGTCAAGGGCTACGGCTCTCGCAAGCTTCTCGGGAAGGGGACGGGAAACTCGCCCGAGGAGGTGGTCCCCGACGCGATCGAGCTGCTGCCGCATTCGTATCCGCGTTCCCGCATCTCCGAGCGCTACCGCGATCTGCGCACGGCGCTGCTGCTCTCGCGCGCCGGGGGGCTCAAGTCGATCGTGATCACCTCCTGCTTGCCGCGCGAAGGCAAGACCGCCACGGCCGTCAACCTCGCCGTGGTGCTCGGGCAGCTCGGCAAGCAGGTGCTGCTCGTGGACGCCGATCTGCACCGGCCGCGCCTGCACGAGATCCTTCGGGTGCCCAACCGCACCGGGCTCGTGTCGATCCTGGCCGGCAACGTGGACCCCGCGCGCGCCATCGTCAAGACCGACATCCCGGAGGTGTCGGTCATCCCTTCCGGTCCCGCCTCGCCGAACCCCTCGGGCCTGCTCTCTTCGGAGGCCATGAGCCGGTTCCTGTCTCTCGCGCAGATGAACTTCGACTACGTCGTGCTCGACGCGCCCCCGGTGATCCCCGTGGCCGACGCCCTGGTCCTGGGCAACCAGACCGACGGGGTCGTGCTCTGCGTGAAGGGTGGCGAGACGCCGCGCGAGCAGGTGGCGCGGGTACGGGACAAGCTCCACCGCAGCAACGTGCGGATCCTGGGCGTCGTCATCAACGACCTCGTCGAGGAGAAGGGCGGCTACGCGGACCGCTACGGCTACGAGGACGGCTACCCGGGGCAGCTCGCGCCCTACGGCGCAGAGCGGGCCGCGAGCAAGGCGAGCTCGGTGTAGCGGCGGCCCCCGAGCCGCCTGGCGTCTCCGTGATCGACGTCCACTTCCACTGCCTGCCCGGCATCGACGACGGGCCGGAGGACTGGGAGGAGGCCGTCGCGCTCTGCCGCGCGGCCGCGGCCGACGGGGCCGCCACCCTGGTCGCGACGCCCCATGTCCTGCGCGACGGCTGGCTGAACGAAGACCCCGGTGCGCGGGACCAGCTCATCCTGAAGCTCAACACGCTGCTCGGCGGGAAGCCCGCCGTGCTCGCGGGATGCGAGTACGCCTTCTCCTCCGACGCCGTGGAGCTGCTCGAGCAGGGCGCCTCGGGGCCGCTGACGACGTTGAACCGCGGGCGATACCTGCTGCTGGAGTTCCTGCCGGGCCCGCTTCCGCCTTCCACAGAGGCCGTGCTCCACGAGCTGTCGCTGATGGAGGTGACTCCCGTCATCGCGCATCCTGAGAGGAACCGGCGGTTCTCGGCAGACCCGTTGCGCCTGGAGCGTCTCGTAGCGCGTGGCGCGCTCGTGCAGATCACGGCCGGCAGCCTTCTGGGCGACTTCGGCGAGGTCCCGGACGGAGCCTGCCGGGAGTTCTTTCGCCGCGGCCTCGTGCACCTGATCGCCTCGGACGCCCATTCGGTCGGGCGGCGGCCTCCGCGGCTCGCCGCCGCGCGCGCGCAGGTCCGGCGCGAGTGGGGAAGCGCCGCCGAGGCCGGACTCTTCGAGGCGAACCCTCGCGCCCTGCTTGCCTCCGAGCCGCTGCCCTGGAGAGCCGACCGGGCACCGGTGCGGGAGGGATCGGGTTGACG
>JBOGJK010000085.1:0-4226 GCA_050745345.1 Thermoanaerobaculia bacterium | reverse complement strand
ACCGTAACTCGCCCGGGGTCACGAGACTCTCGCGCTCGACTCGAGAAACAGAAGGGAAGCCGGCTCGTCCAGGCGCCCGGTCGGGCAACTCCGGCGCGCGCCCGGCGATCACCAGAGCCGCGGCGATACGGCGAACCCCAGGCGCCACCGGGGTCTGTCGCGAGATCGAGCTACGGACATCTCCGCCGCGCTCCGGCCACCCTCCGGTGTCCAGCGACTCGATGAGGCTCGGAAGGACCTCGACGTCGGGAGCCCCATCGATCGCGAGATCGTCGAGAGCGGCATTCGGTCCCTTCTCGTGGTGCCGGTACGTGGAAGCGACGCTCAGCGCCACTCCCCCTGAGCGATCGTGTCCGGCGATTCTGGGTCTGGTTTTTCGGGGGTTCGTCTGGGTGCACCCCGAGCGTATGCTCGCTTTCTCCAACCGCGCTCGATCGAAGAGGGGCGGTGCCGAGCCAGGTACAGGTTGCCGGCACCAATAATGTACGACTCGGTCGCGGCAAGGGGATGATCCGGAGTTCACCCTCGACAAGAAAGCGGGCGATGCATGCCAACATCTTCGGGACCGATCCGGGCGGAGCTCTTCTCGGCCGAACGCCTCGAGCAGTTCGCCGAGACGCTCGCGATCGAGCACGTCGTGCAGACGGCGAAGCGGCGCGGGCGGCGCCTGTTGCCGCGCCTGCGCGAGAACGGGAAGGTGCTCCTTCGGTCGTATCGGGCGATCGCGGAAGCGACCAGGGCGGAGAGCACGATATCTCCGGCGGCCGAGTGGCTTCTGAACAACTTCCACATCGTCGAGGAGCAGATTCGCCAGATCCGGGAGGACCTTCCGGACAGCTTCTATCGGGAGCTGCCCAAACTGGCCTCGGGCCGGCTTGAGGGGTACCCGCGCGTCTACGGCCTGGTCTGGGCCTTCGTGGAGCACGTCGACAGCCGTCTGGAACCAGAGACACTCCGCCGTTTCGTCCGTGCCTATCAGCGCGTACAGCCCCTCAGCATCGGCGAGCTCTGGGCGATCGCGATTTCCCTTCGCATCGTGCTCGTCGAGAACCTGCGGCGTCTGGTCGAGCGCATGGCCGCGAGACTCCGGGCGCGGGACCAGGCCGACGCCATCGCCGATGCCCTGCTCGCCGCGGGAAACGGCCCCGGGGCCCGCCCGGCTGCGGTGCTGCGCGACCTGGAGGAGCAGACCTTCACGCAGGCATTCGCCGTGCAGCTGGCGCAGAGGCTGCGCGAGCAGGACCCCGCGGTCACCCCCGCGCTTGATTGGCTCGATCGACGGCTCGCTCGGCAAGGGACCACGGCAGAGGAAATCGTCCGCGTGGAGCACCAGCAGCAGGTCGCCACGCACGCCACGGTGCGCAACGTCATCACGAGCATGCGCCTGCTGTCCTCGATCGATTGGGCGGAGTTCTTCGAGAGTGTCAGCTTGGCCGGGGAGGCGTTGTGTGAGGGGACCCGGGTCGCGGACATGGACTTCCCGACGCGCGACCGCTATCGCCACGCCGTCGAAGAGCTCTCCCGGGGGAGCGCTCACTCCGAGCTCGAAGTCGCCCGGCGGGCCGTCCGGCTCGCGGAGAGGGCCGCCGGAGCGGCCGCGGAGAAGGACGAGCCTCCCGATCTGCGACTCGCGGATCCGGGCTACTACCTGATCTCGAAGGGACGCCCGCAGCTCGAAAAGGAGCTCGGGTTCCGGGTCACGGTCGCGCAATGGGCGCGGCGCGTCTGGTTTCGGCCGGTGACAGCCGGGTACCTCACGACGATCGCACTCTTGACCGCCGGCATCCTCGCCGCGCCGGTGACGCTCACGGTGCTCCACGGCGCGACGGGAATCTCCGTCGTTCTGCTCGCTCTCCTGGCGCTCGTGCCGGCCTCCGACCTCGCGATCGCCCTCGTCAATCGGTACGTTACGGCGCTGGCGGGCCCCAAGCGCCTCGCGAAGCTCGAGCTTCCCCGGGGCCTACCGGCGGAATTGCGCGCCCTGGTCGCCGTCCCGATGCTTCTGACGGACGAGTCGGAGATCCGCGAGGTGGTCGAGCGGCTGGAGGTGCACTACTTGGCCAATCCCGACCCCGAGCTGCGGTTCGCGCTCCTTTCGGACTGGACGGACGCGACGGCCGAGGCCCAGCCGGAGGACGAGGAACTCGTGGAGGTCGCCCGGTCCGCGGTCGCGGAGCTGAACCAGAGGCACGGCCCCGCGGCGGGAGGCAGCGACCGTTTCCTCTTCTTTCACCGGCGGCGTGTCTGGAACGAGCGGGAGGGGGTCTGGATGGGTTGGGAGCGCAAGCGAGGCAAGCTCCATGAGTTGAACCGCCTTCTGCGCGGCGCGACCGATACGACGTTCCTGCCACTCGAGCCCGGCGGGCCCGTCGCGCCGCCCGGTGTTCGCTACGTCATCACGCTCGATGCCGACACGCGTCTACCGCGCGACGCGGCGCGCCGGCTGGTGGGGACGATGGCCCATCCGCTGAACGCCGCCGTCTTCGATCCCTCCACCGGCCGGGTCGTGGAAGGACACGCGATCCTCCAGCCTCGTGTGACACCGACGCTGCCGGACACGGGCTGGGGAACGCTCTACCAGCGGGTCTTCTCCGGCCCTCGCGGCATCGACCCGTATGCGTTCGCCGTGTCTGACGTGTACCAGGACCTCTTCGGGGAAGGGATCTACACGGGCCAAGGGATCTACGACGTGGACGCGTTCGAACGGGCGCTCGCCGACAGGGTGCCGGAGAACGTGCTCCTGTCGCACGATCTCTTCGAGGGACTCTTTGCGAGGGCCGGCTTCGTCTCCGACGTCGAGTTCTTCGAGCGTTTTCCCGGCCACTACGAGGTCGCCTGCTCGCGGCAACACCGTTGGGTCCGCGGCGACTGGCAGCTTCTCCCCTGGCTCCTCCCGGGGATCCCGGACGCGGAGGGCAGCCGAGTCCCCAACCCGATCCCGGCAATCGGGCGCTGGAAAATGATCGACAACCTCCGGCGCAGCCTCTCGGCGCCCGCGGCCTTCGCGACGCTTCTCGCGAGCTGGATGCTTCCCGGCGCCGGCCCCGTCCTCTGGACGGCCTTCCTGCTCTCGGTTCTCTCACTGGCGCCTCTCATCTCCTTCTTCGCGGGTCTGCTTCCCGGCCGGCACGGGATCGCCAAGAGGAGTTTCGTGCGGGGAGTCGCGGCGGACCTCGCGGTCGGGCTCTCGCAGACGTTGCTGCGGGTCGTCCTTCTGGCTCACCAGTCCTGGCTCCGCTCGGACGCGATCCTTCGCACTCTCTGGCGTCTCATAGTGACGCGCCGCCGCCTGCTCGAATGGGTCCCCGCGGCGCAGGCGCAGAGTGCGCTGGACCTCGAGATCGCCGGCTTCTATCGCCGCATGCGGGGAGCGCTCTGGCTGGCGGTGGCCGCGGGCACGCTCGTCGCGGCGGCCGGCTCCGGAGGCTGGGGGGCGGCCGCGCCCTTCATCGCTCTCTGGCTGCTCTCGCCGCTCGCCGCCCGGTGGGTCAGCCTGCCACCGCGGAATGTCGGAGAGGCGACGTTCTCCGAGGCCGAGGCGAGACAGTTCCGCCTGATCGCCCGGCGGACCTGGCGGTACTTCGAGCGGTTCGCTGGCTCCGAGAACCACCATCTGCCGGCCGACAACTTCCAGGAAGCGCCCCGGCCGGAAACGGCGCGGCGGACCTCGCCGACCAACATCGGCCTCCTTCTTCTCTCGACCGTCGCGGCCAACGACTTCGGTTGGATCGGAACCGAGGAAATGGCGGAACGGCTCGAGGCGACCCTCTCCTCGATGCGCGACCTCGAGCGCTATCGGGGGCACTTCTACAACTGGTACAACACGGGAGACCTCACGCCGCTCGAGCCGAGGTACGTGTCGACGGTCGACAGCGGCAATCTCGCGGGGCATCTGATTGCGCTGCGGCACGCGTGTCTGGAAAGGATCGGCGAGCCTGTCGTCAGCGAGCGGGCGTTGGACGGCATTGACGACGTGCTCGCGCTGGTCGACGAATCAGCGACGGCCCTGGCCCGCCACAGCCGGGGCCGCGTCGCGACTGCGCGGGAGCTCGAAGAGGCGGTGCGCGGGGCGAAAGCGCTGCTGTCGCCAATGCCCGTCTCGGCGGGAGGCTGGGCTGCACGCCTCGAGAGGCTCTCCGCGTGCGCCGAGACGCTGGTGGACATCGTTCGAGCGCTCGGCCACGAGAGCGAAGATCCCCGGGCTGGAGTGGCGCTGGAGTGGGCAC
>JBOGJK010000084.1:0-5791 GCA_050745345.1 Thermoanaerobaculia bacterium | reverse complement strand
CCCCCAGAGGACCTGCGTGCGCTTGTCGCGATGGTTCGCGAGCGGCAGGATGACGTGGTTGTAGACGTGGGCGAGCGCCGATCCATGCCCGGAGAAGCGCTCCCGGCTCTCGCGCTCCGCTGCGACGACTGCCGCGTACACCTCCGGGGCCTTCTCTTCGAGCCAGGACAGCAGTGTCGGCCCGAAGTCGAAGCTGATCTGCGAGTAGTTGTTGACGATCGCGGCGATGCGCTCCTCCTCGTCGAGGATTCGGGAGGCTGCATTGGCCGCGTAGCACTCCGCGGTGATGCGCTCGTTCCAGTCGTGGTACGGGTACGCCGAGTCCTGGACCTCGATCGCCTCGAGCCATGGGTTCTCCCGCGGCGGCTGGTAGAAGTGGCCGTGGATGCAGATGTACCGCGGCATCTACGAGGACGCGTCTTGCTTGTCGGGCGCTTCGGGCGGCGCGTCTGCCGGCGACTCCACGCCCTCTTCGGGCGCGATCTCCTCCGCCTCTTGCTCGGCCGGCGGCTCCGGGTCGGGCTTGAAGAAGAGCGCTGCAAGCGGAGGGAGCGCGAGCGCGAGCGACCACGGCCGGCCGTGCACGGCCCCTCGAACGGCCTCGATCGCCTTCGGGGTCGGCTGGCCGCTTCCGCCGTACTCTCCGGCATCCGTGTCGAGCAACTCCCTCCAGATGCCGCCCCGCGGCACGCCCACCCGGTAGCCGGGTCTCGGGATCGGCGTGAAGTTGAAGACCGCGAGGATCGGTTCGCCCACGGTCTTCCCCTTCCGGAGGAAGGAGACCACGCTCGCGTCGGCGTCGTGGCAGTCCACCCACTCGAAGCCGGCGTGCGCCTCCTCGTCGAGCTCGTGGAGCGCGGGCTCGGCGCGGTAGAGGCGGTTCAGATCCTCGACACACCGCTGCACCCCGCGGTGGAGAGGGTGCTCGAGAAGCTCCCAGTCGAGCTGCCGGTCGTGCGACCACTCGCGCCACTGTCCGAACTCCCCTCCCATGAAGAGAAGCTTCTTGCCCGGTTGCGAATAGAGGTCGGCCAGGAGCAGCCGCAGGTTTGCCATCTTGTTCCAGGCGTCGCCCGGCATCTTGTCGGCCAGCGAGTACTTGCCGTGCACGACCTCGTCGTGCGAGAGCGGCAGCAGGTAATTCTCGCTCGCCGCGTAGATCATCCGGAAGGTCAGCTTGTTGTGCTCGTACTTGCGGAAGATCGGGTCCGCGGCCAGGTACTCCAGCGTGTCATGCATCCAGCCCAGGTCCCACTTCATGCCGAAGCCCAGGCCTCCGACGTAGGTCGGCCGCGAGACCATGGGCCAGGTCGTCGACTCCTCCGCCATCGTCTGCGCGCCCGGGCAGCTGCCGTAGACCTCCTCGTTCAGACGGCGGAGGAAGACGATCGCCTCCAGGTTCTCGGGGCCTCCGAAGCGGTTCGGAATCCACTCCCCCGACTTTCGTGAGTAGTCGAGCCTCAGCATCGAGGCGACGGCGTCCACGCGCAGCCCGTCCGCGTGGTAGCGCTCCAGCCAGTAGAGGGCCGAAGAGAGGAGGAAGCTGCGGACTTCGCCGCGCCCGTAGTTGAAGATGCAGGTGTGCCAGTCGGGGTGGTAACCCTGCCGCGGGTCCGCGTGCTCGTAGAGGTGCGTGCCATCGAAGTAGACCAGGCCGTGCTCGTCGGAGGGGAAGTGCGAGGGCACCCAGTCGAGGATCACGCCGATGCCCTGGCGGTGAAGGTAGTCCACCAGATACATGAAGTCCTGCGGCGTGCCGTAGCGCGACGTGGGGGCAAAGTAGCCGGTTGTCTGGTAGCCCCAGGACGCGTAGTAGGGGTGCTCCATGACGGGCAGAAGCTCGACGTGCGTGAACCCCATCCGCACGACGTAGTCCGCCAGCGCCGGAGCGAGCTCCCGGTACGTGAGAAACCGGTTCTTCTCCTCGGCGACCCGGCGCCACGAGCCGGCGTGAACCTCGTAGATCGCCATGGGCGCCGACAGGGAGTTCTTCGCCGCGCGATCCGCCATCCATTCGGCGTCGCCCCACTCGTACTCGAGGTCCCAGACGACCGAGCCCGTCCGCGGGGGCACTTCGTGGCGGAAGGCGAAGGGGTCCGCCTTGTCCACGCGGTAGCCGCGGTGCCGGGACACAATATGGAACTTGTAGGCCGTCCCCTTCCCGACGCCGGGCAGGAAGCCCTCCCAGACGCCCGAGCCGCCGGCGCGCGCGAGCGGATGGCTCTCCTTGTTCCAGCCGTTGAACTCTCCCATGACGGAGACGCCCGCCGCGTTGGGCGCCCAGACGCCGAAGGAGGTCCCCGAGACCCCGTCCACGGTTCCCGGATGCGAGCCGAGCTTGTCCTGAAGATGGAGGTGGCTTCCTTCGCCGAAGAGGAAGAGGTCGTCCTTCGTGAGGAGAGAAGCGGGTCCGGATCGGCTCGCGCCGCGCCGCCGGCTCCCGGAAGCCGCCATTTCCTCGGTCACGAGAGCCGATCCCCGGCGAGGCGACTCCGAGGGGACGTTACGCCTTCTTCCCCGGGAGCAGGACGAAGACCAGACCGATCACGCCCATGCCGAGCGAGAGCCAGCGGGTCGTCTCCCACGCCTCCTTCTTGCTCCGCTCCTCGCTCGAGAACGTCGCCTTGAGCGACCCCTCGACGCTGTCGTAGCCCGCCCGCCGGCTCGAGGCGAGCAGGAACCCCACGATCCCGAGCACCAGCAGAACCATCCCCACACGCCGCATGTCCCGCTCCGTTCTCCTGTCGACGGATGACTGTCGACTGTCGACTCCCCTCAATACTTCCGCATCGTTGGATCGATCCGCTCCGCCCAGGCGTTGATGCCTCCCGCGAGGTTGACCGCCTTCTCGTACCCCAACTGGCGCAGGAACTGTACGGCGTTGCCGCTTCGCGCCCCCGAGCGGCAATAGACCACGAGATCCCGGTCCTTCGGGACCTTTTCGAGGCTCTTCGGCAACGACCCGAGCGGCACCTTGATCGAGCCCGGCAGATCCGAGAGGGCGTACTCGTGCGGTTCCCGCACGTCGAGAAGCGCGGGGCTCTCCCCGCGGTCCTGCATCTGCTTCAACTCTTCGACGGTGAACTGAGGCACTCGCCCGAACACGGTCCGAACGATAGCACCGCCACGGGCAGCCCGGGCGGCGACCGAGACCGATGTCCTGCCGAACGCCTCGTGTGCAGTGCCTCGCCCGTCTTCCTCCGGCAAATTCCGACGAACGCCCCTCCGGAGTGTCGTCCTGGAACCTGCCCACCGCGACGACGGCCCGGCATGAGACACCCGGCCGTTCCCGCAGATCCGTATCCCCTTCACTCCTGTCGGACGAGCTTCCAGACCCTCCATCCGGCAGATCGCGCGTCCTCTCGCGCCGTCGCACCGGCTACTCGCTCGACGAGTACGGCGCCCATCTTCGAGAGCGCGTCACTGTCTCCCCTACGCGGCCCGCGCTCGACCACGTAGTCGACTCCGGAAGCGCGCAGAAATCCGGCCGTCAATCGGGATGGCGCTTCGAAGCTATTCACGACTCGATTCTGCAGATGCTCGCCCGCCAGGGGGAAATTGAGCGTCGAGTCGTTGGTCCAGTTCAGCACCCGAGCCCCCTTTGGGAGGTTCTCAAGGGCATCGGGAAGCGCGTAGAACTGTCGATGAGTCCAAGTCCCCCGGCGGACGCGCCCCACCATCGCGCGAAGGGGATCGAAGGCGGCGATCGCGGAGGTGGTTGCGAAAGAGCCGATCAGGAGAAGCGATACCAGCGGCCTCTGGTCATGGACAAGTTTCTCGAGAAGGACCGATGAGAGAACACAGCTCAGACAGATGAGGGGCAGGCCGAACCGCAACACGGACCCCATTCCGAAGCGCCAGGTCAGGCCACCCAGCACGAGCCAGAAGAGCAGCACCGACGGTACCCTGACTGACTCGTACCGGCGCGAGACCACGATGACAGAAAGAACGGCCAGGCCCAGAGGAACGAACGTGGCGAATGGAGCACCGAGGCCCGAATCCACGCTGTAGCGACCTCCGCCCCTCCTCGATTCGGTCCAAGGATACGTCGCCAGGCCGGACAGCGACTTGACATCGTTGTGGTCGCTGTGAACGACCTTCTGCGGTTTCAACGGGCCGCTGAGAATCGTCTGATCGCCCAGGCGGATGCCGATCGGAAAGAAAGGATTCCCCTTCGCACCATAGGTCCGGATGAACCAGAAGGCGCTCGGCAACAGCAATCCGACTCCCAACAATGCGGCCGCCATTAAAGGAGAAGCCCCGAAGCGGATCTTTGGGCGAGCGGCCAGGCAAACGAGCGCCGTCCCGGCGAACGCAGCCGCGTAGAAAACAAAGACGACTTTCGTCCCAAGCGCCACGCCACAGGAAAGCGCGGCGAAAAGCAACAGAACCGCGTTGCGACGCATTGACTGTCTCGTCCCGTCCGCGTCGTGGCCACGGGAGAGAAACAGAGCGAGGGCGATCATCAGAAAGCTCGATCCGAACAGGTCGACATATGCGCTGAAAGTCTGGTGGATGACGATGGGAATGCTCAGCACGATGATGGCGGCCAGAACGGATGCCTCCCGGCTGACGGCCAGGCGTCGCGCAACGATAGCGGCTGCCACCGCCAGGCCAATCAAAGGAAGGATCTGGGCGAGGAATACGAGCGACGAGAGACGGCTTCCCAGAAGTATCATCATCGGTATTTGCGCGGTTGCGGGGAGGACGAGACGCCAGTCGCTCTGAGAATCGACACGCAGTGAGCTCTCTTGAAGCCACCGTACTGCCATCGGAAGGTGATAGACATTTCCGTCCCAGGAATGGGGATACGACGTCAGGCTGTCGAGGGCGAAAACAACGTAGCAGAGCGCCATCACGGCGATGCAAGAGATGGTGAGTCGAGAGAATCGAAGACGGCTGGCGGGCCTCGACAGAATCGCCGCTGAAGCGAGGCGAGGCCGATTGGTCAGCCAGCCAAGAAGGCAGAGACTCGCCAGAACCACTTGAAAGACAGCGATCGCCTGCAGGGACGGCCGGGCGGGCAGGTCGGCAATCTCCATCGCCGCCAGACACTGAACCGGCAGAAGGACCACCAGGGTGTAGGTGACGACCTGCAACAGGAATCTGACCGCAGGGCTGAATCCGGAAAAGGCCAACCGCGAGAGAAAGGCCGTGGGCAAGATCGGAAGCACGACGGAGGTGAGAGACAGCACGGCGTGCATTCTGTTCACTCGGTCAGAAATTGACGCAAGAGCGTCGGTAACTCCTGCAGAAGTGTCCGGATCACGGAGTTGTGCGTCAGGTAGAAGGCGAAACTGACCGCAGCGAGCAAGACAAGATAGAAGGAATAGCCGGATGTCGTCGTGAAAGTGGAGAGCTTGCGAGCGGGAAAACGGGGAAGGGAGGGCTGGTCGTCGTCAGTGCCGTTTGCCTGGCCCGTCGGAGGGCGACGATGTCGTCCCCGACTCCATCCCGTCGACCCGAGAATGGGTGAACCCAGAGGCCGCCTAGCCGGGGAAGTCACACAGCGTCGGACGACTCGACTGTCCGCTCGTTACTCGCGAAACTCACTCAGTACCGCGGCACGCTCGGATCGATCCGCTCGGCCCAGCGGTCGATGCCTCCGACGAGGTTGCGGACCTTCCGGAAGCCCGCCTGCATCATCAGCTCGACGGCCTTCGCGCTCCGCGGCCCGGTCTTGCAGTGCACGACGATCTCGTCGGCGGTGGAGAGGCGGTTCAGGTTGGCGGTGAGGCTGCCCAGCGGGATCCGGACCGAATCCGGGAAGGCGCAGATGGCGATCTCGTGC
>JBOGJK010000083.1:0-2877 GCA_050745345.1 Thermoanaerobaculia bacterium | reverse complement strand
AGTCTGAGCTGCTCCGGCGACTTAGCGACGAACATGGCATTTCTCATGGACCGCTCTTCCCCGACACCGCAGGGGCAGCGGAAGCTGCCAAGGCAATCTTCGAAATCAACCGCGGTGAGGTTTGAGTTGTTCGATATCAGCGAGACGGGCCTCGCCGATCTGATTGCCGACCTCGAATCTGCGATCGCCTGGGTGTCCTCGAGAGGCGTGCGCGCTCAGCGTTCTAGGTACGCGACCTACCTGAGGACAATCAGACAAATCGAAGCTCGGCGGAAGCAGGGTGCCACCAGAGCCAAGGACATTCCGGTAGATCCCCTGATGATGGAGAATGCCTTTCGCGAGGCATTGCAGCTTGCCAGGATTGCTCATGGTCTCCGAGACGAGGACAACGAACACGTCAGAGACAAGCTCCGGGTATTGATCGGCGGTCCTGCGCTGGAGGGCGACGAGAAGGAGATCAACTCAGGGAACCGCGCCCGCAACTGCGCGTTTGAACTTGACGTAGCTGCTTGCCTCGCGCCTATCGCCAGGCCGGATTTCTCAACGGGAGTCGATGTCACGGTCCGGCATTCAGGCGTGTCTTTCCTGATCGAGTGCAAGCGCACCTTCTCGCTGCGGAAACTCGCGACGAACCTGCGGGACGCGGGCAGGCAGATCACGGAGGAGTTGGAGAAGACAGGCCTCGCTGCCTACGGCGTCGTAGCCCTCTCGGCCGCGAAGATGCACTGGCATGCCGGCGCACTGATCCGGACCAAGTCGTTCATGGAGATCGACGCCGCAATCCACAAGTGGATCGGCCAGTTTGACCGTCGTCACGTGAACCCGTGGCTACGGCGACAAGGAGAACGTCGGCTCGCGGGAGTGCTCGTCCACCTGCCGTACACGGCCTACGTCGGAGATTCGCCCACGGTAGTCGGGACACAGTTCATCTTGCTCAACCGTTACGGACCACGAACGATTGCCTATAGCGATCTTTCCAAACTGTTCGGGCGTGTCCAGCTGAAGTAGCGGACCAAGGGCTCTTGGCGACAGGAGGCGATTGCGGCCGGAACGCCCCGATGCCCCGAGCAGCGACCGTCGGGGGCACGGCATCAGGATCAGCCTGAGTCTTGTCCCGCTCGTCCCAATTCGTTCCGCAACCTTTGGGCTTGCACGCGGTGCTCGCAAGCCTTAGGCTTGCATTAGGTGAACGTTTGATTCGGCCCCCGGAGACAAGGAAATGGCCTACGAGCGAGTGATCACGGTCCGCTGGGGACGCCCGCTCGGAGGGCTGACCTTGTCGGTCACGATCCGGGGCATTCCTTACAAGAGAGAAGTCGCGCCCGGAGACCTGGTCAGCCTCCACGAGGCGGCCACCATCCTGAAAAAGGACTTCTCGACGATGTTCCGTTGGGTACAGGCGAAGAAGATCACGGCCGTCAGGACCAGGCGCGGGGCTGTAATGATTCCATTCTCCGAGATCATCAGACTCCGAGCTGTCGCAGGGGGTCGCAACTGGGAGCCCGCTTCGTAGGGCTCTGTGCGTGAGGCGCGTCAGATGCCGCTGAATCAACTACTCAACGTCGGCGAGGTCGCACGTCTGCTTGGCATCTCGCCTCATACGGTCTACTCGTGGACAGCCAAAGGCCGGCTTCCCGTCGTGAAAGTGGGCGGTCGAACCATGTTTGATCCGAGTGAGATCCAGAGGTGGTTGGCTGACCGGTCTGTCCGAGAAAGACCTGAACGGGCGGTGGGAACAAGGGGCGCTTCGAGCACCGCCTGACTCGATGGTGCCACAGCTCAGGGGGAGATCCTGCGATGGATGAGTGGCTTTCAATCAGCCAGGTGACACGGATTATGGGCCTGACAGCCGACACAATTCGAGCATGGGAAGCGCAAGGGCGCCTCAAGGCGGGGAGAACCGAAGGCGGTCATCGGAGATTCCGAAGGGAGGAAGTGTATCGCCTGGCCGAGACGCTTGGCCGGCGCACCGAGGTACGCAATCAGCAAGGACGCGCGCCCGCAAGAGAGGAATCATTCATCACAGATCTCGTCGATGAACCGGACTCTTCGCGGCAAGAACTTCGTGAAGCACGGGATCGAGTTGAGATCCTCAGAGCTAAGGGACAGGCGAGCCAGATCCTCGAGGCTCAAAAGGCTGAGGCAGAACACAAGGCTGCGCGCGCCGCCCTACAGCAGCGTCACGAAGAGCTGAAGGCGTTCGGGCGGTCGGTGGCGAGCGGGTCAGGCCTGCCGCCGGAATGGCGCGCGCGGGTGACGCAGGAGCTCGAGACGTACATCAACGGGGAGCGGTTCCCAATCTCTTTGCTCGCGGATGAGGCCCGCGAGTACATCCGCACGAAGGTGCTGTCAATCGTCGAGGAACATCGCGAGGTAGGGAAACGCCGCGAGGCCGAGGGTTGGGAGCGCCTCAATCAGGAGATCGCGCAGCGCCGGCAAGACGAAGAGCTAGCGGCGAGAAGAACGCGCGTGAAGGAGTTGGTCGACGAGGGCGTACACCGGGCCGCGCTGAAGACGATTTGGTGGGATCCAGCGGACCGTGACGACACCCGACAGGACGTGCTCCAAACCCTGCGGGACGAAGTCCGTCATGACTGGACGAGCGACCAGGTCCGCCGACTGGTGGACGAAGTCCTCGACGAATGCGACGAGCCGGACGAGGAGGACGAAGAAGAGTCAGACGCCCTGGCGGACGACGAGGACGGGGCGGAGTAGCTGAAGGCCTAGCGAAATCCTAGGAACCCGGCATTCCTAGGATTCTGCAGGCCCGAATCCCAAGAAAAAGCGGGGGCCCGGAAGCGGCAATCTTGGCGGATAGCGCTCCCGGGCCGGCACTCAGAAACGGAGTTCCGTGTGCTGATGAGCAGACTATCACAG
>JBOGJK010000082.1:0-3446 GCA_050745345.1 Thermoanaerobaculia bacterium | reverse complement strand
GGATCGTCCCGGACCGTTCCTCGCTCGAGCCGCCAGAAGGGGACGATCTCCAGCTGTCCACTCTCCGACTCGTATGTCAAACGGTGGGCCGGCGGAAGCTTTCGGATTCCGGCGAAGAGGCAGCGGTCGAAGGGCACGTAACCATAGGCGAGAAAGTCGGAGAGCGCGTTCTGGTCGAGCCGCCTGGCGAGCTCGGGCAGGACGAGCAGCGCTTTGGGTTGGGAAGCGAAGGCGAGACCGCGCGCCAGGCGCGCGTAGTAGAGGGGCTTGATCCCAATTCGGTCTCGCGCAAGCAGGAGCCGGCCCGGGCGTTCCTCCCAGAAGGCGAGGGCGAACATCCCCTCCAGGCGCTCGAGGGCTACCGGACCCCGACGTCGCAAAAGTCGGTGCGCAACCTCCCCGTCGCTCTCCGAGACGAAAACATCCCCAGCCTCCTCGAGCTCGCGGCGGAGAGCGCGGAAGTTGTAGATCTCGCCGTTGTGCAGGAATGCGGAGAGCCCGTCCGCGGCGAGCGACGGTTCCTCGCCCCGCACGGTGGTATCCAGGATGGCGAGACGCTGGTGCCCCAGGACCACCCGCCGATGAGCCCCTGTCCACAGCCCGCACCCGTCGGGGCCGCGAGAGGTCAGCGTGTTCAGCGCGACCCCGAATCGCTCCGGGTCAATGCCCTCCGGGTCGACCCACCCGGCGATGCCGCACACGCCTCAAACCGTCCGAGGCTTCCTCAGAACGTAAACTTCAGACTGCCCAACAAGCCGAAGAATACCAGGGTGCTTCGTGAAGGGTCTCATCACCATCCTCGGTCGGCGGCCCGGCTCCTCGTCGCGACCGGACGGCGCCCCAACTCAGACCAGATCGCGCTCGAAAAGGCCGCCGCATCGGTCGGCGAGAGGGGGCAGATCCTCGTCGACCGTTACCTTCGGACAAGCGTGCCGCACATCTTCGCGGCGGGAGACGTGATCGGCTCGGAGACGGGCAGCCAAATGGCGACCCCCGTAGGGAGCCACGATGGCGGCATCGCCGCGCACAACGCTCTGTCCAACGAAGAGCCGCGGGCGGTGGACCACCGGGTCATCCCGCGTACGATCTTCACCGATCCCCAGATTGCCGCCGTTGGCATGACGGAAGAAGAGGCGATCGCGGCGGGGCACCCCTGCTGGTGCAACACGCTTCCAATGTCTCTGGTGCCCCGCGCTGGCGCCATCCGCGACACCCGCGGGATCGTGAAGATGGTCGCCGACACCGCAACCGACGAGGTGCTGGGCGTCACCATGATCGGCGTGAGCGCTGGCGAAGTCATTCACGAGGCGGCCATGGCGCTCCGATTCCGCGCCAAGCTTCAAGACTTCATCGATCAGCTCCACGTCTACCCGACGATGGCCGAAGCCCTGAAGATCGTCGCCATCTCGCGTTTCAAGGATCCCGCCAAGCTCTCCTGCTGCGCGGAGTAACCTCTTCGCCCAGGCCGATCGCCTTCATCGGCGCGCGCGCTTCTCGACAGTGCCAGGGAGAGGGTCGACCTGTCGGATCTGCCTCTCGAAGATAGCGGGGTCGGCGGTTGGAAGATCGCACACACCACGCTTGCAGACGTAGGCCATCGCCCGGCCCTTTGCGGCGACTTTGCCCTCCACGAGCGGAACCAGATGCGCGAGCTCGGCAGCCGGCCGGCCCTCCGGGACGACCAGAAGGACCCGGTTGGGCAGAAACGTCGTGCGAAAGCGCGCCAGCAGCGGTGCGGCGTCGGCGCGCGAATGATTGGTAACGATGACGATCTCCTTGGGGGAGTCGAGATAGAAATCGAGGGCGATCAGGGCCTCCGGGATAGCGGACGGCGCCTGCTGGAAGACGCTGCCCATCGCGGCGAGGGCCTTCTCGGCGCGGCTACGATACGCCCCGGCGGCCGTGAACTCGGAGAGCCGCAGCAGGTTCAAGATCTGGACGGAGCTGCCCGCCGGCTCGGCGCCGTCGTAACTCGGCCGCTCGCGCGCGAGCAGGCGCTCATGGTCGTCGCTCGTCAGGAAGAAGCCCCCGTTGCCGCGGTCCTCGTAGTGAGCCTCGACGACCCGATCGAGCGAGACCGCCTCGCGCAGCCACCGAGCGTCGCCCGTCGCTTCGAAGAGGTCGAGGAGCCCCGCGGTCAGGAAGGCGTAGTCGTCGAGATAGGCATTGTGTTGGGCGCGGCCGTCCTTGAAGCTCCGGTACAGCCGCTCCCCTTTGCGGAGTTTCGCAAGCAGGAATCCTGCTGCCCGCGAGGCTTTGTGCGAGGCGCCCTCGTCTCCGAGAACGAGCGCCGCCCGCGCATACGCCGAGATCATCAGGCCGTTCCAGGCAGTGAGGATCTTCTCGTCGCGCAGCGGGGGAGGACGCTGCCGGCGCGTTTCGTAGAGGATCTCCCGCGACTCCTCGATAGCTGGCTGGACTTCTTCCGGCGGCACGCGGAGCGCCTTCGCAACCTCGGCCAGCGGCTTCGGGGTGTGGAGGATGTTGCGGCCTTCGAAGTTTCCCTTGGGCGTCACGTCGAACCACGCCTCGGCGATCCGGGCCCGGCGCGGGTCCACGACCTCTCGGATTTCGTCTGGTGTCCAGGTGAAGAACCATCCCTCCTCGCGCCGGCCCGCCGGCCCCGGACTGTCGGCGTCCGTCGCCGAATAGAAGGCCCCCTGGGGAGAGGTCATGTCGCGCTCGACGTAGCGGAGAATCTCCCGCGCGATGTCCGCGTAGCGTTTCTCTCCTGTCGCCTGGTACCCCTCGAGGTATCCCATCGCGAGGAGCGCGTTGTCGTAGAGCATCTTCTCGAAGTGGGGCACGAGCCACTGCGGGTCGGTCGAGTAACGGTGGAAGCCGCCGCCGATCTGATCGTACATGCCGCCGGCCGCCATCCTATCGAGCGTGAGCGTGACCATGCGGAGCAGATCCTCCTGGCGGGTCCGGCGGTAGACGCGCAGGAGGAATCGGACGGGCAGCGCGCTCGGGAACGTCATGCGGCCTTTCAGGCCTCCCCACGCGCCGTCGAAGCGGCCCCGATAGGTGGCGGCGGCCTGCGTGATGAGCGAGGGGTCCGGCCGCCCCCCTGCGTCGGCGCGGGCTAGGTTCTGCTGGATTCTCCGCGTGATCTCCTCCGCCGCCTGCGCGACGCGGTCGGGTTGCGAGTCGTAGGCCTTGCGCAGCTGGTCGAGCGCGCTCGAAAACTGCTGGGGCGGAAAGTAGGTGCCGCCGGAGAAGGGCTTCCGGTCCGGAGTCAGCCAGACGGTCATCGGCCATCCGCCGCTGCCTGTCAACATCTGAACGGCGTTCATGTAGATCGCGTCCACGTCGGGCCGCTCTTCGCGATCGACCTTGATGGCCACGTAGTTCTCGTTCATGAACCGTGCAATCTGCTCGTCTTCGAAAGACTGTTCCTCCATCACGTGACACCAGTGGCAGGTGGAGTAGCCGACGCTCAGCAG
>JBOGJK010000081.1:0-2277 GCA_050745345.1 Thermoanaerobaculia bacterium | reverse complement strand
GGTACGGACGAACCCGCGCTTCTCATCGACGAAGAACAGGCCGTCCTCGCCAGCAGAGGCATCCGGCACGACCGAGAAGACACTCCACGTGGCTCCGCCATCCTCCGTCTTGACGAGGGCGGAGGCTCCGTTCGGCATTGCCCGGCTGACGGCGTAGCCGAGGGTGGCGGAAGGAAAGTGGATTCCCTCCAGGTGACACCCCACTTCTCGCGTCAGTCCTTTGACCTCGACTTTTGTGCGGCATCGGAAGACTTCCTTCCAACTCTTGCCGCCATCCTGGGTGCGAAATATTCTTTCACCGTCGATGTAGACACCGTTGTTCGCCGAGGTGAATGCATAAGGATGGAGCTGGGGGAATCGCCCCATTTCTTCCCAAGTCTCCCCGTCGCTGGTGCGCACCAGCTTTTCCCCAAATTGACCGGCCCACCCATGGGTCTGGTCGATGAAGCGCAGATTGACGAACCCACGGGTTGCGGAGTGCGGGTCTCCCAGTTGGACGGTCCATGTCTTGCCGCCATCCTTGGTATGGAGTATGAAGCCCCCCTCACCAGCGGCCGACCGGGCGAGGCCCGTGGCCCAGCCGACGTCCTCGGTCACGAAGTGAACGTCGGTGAACTCGACGTCTTCCGCGTAGTTGACTGGCTCCCAGATCGCCTTGAATTTCTTCTGGGAATCGGCAGTTGCTGAAGATGCCTCGGGCTTCGACTCGCGAGCCGCGGTACCACCCTTGCGAGTCTGGGCATCCGCGACGCCAACGAAGGGTGTAATCACCAGAAGAAGCTGGGCCGTGATGGTCAGGGTCCGTTTCATACGTTGCCTCCTTCAACGAAGTGGTGAGCAGCGAGGTGAGTGGAAACGTCAAACCGATACCGCAGACTCGCCATAGGGCCTCCTCTCAGAGATTCCGTCGCACTGCAGGACAACGCCGACCCGGCCGAACTTGGGAGCGAATGAGCCGACTGCGGGGGGCGGTACGGAGGGCGCATCGCGACCGCGAGCACTTCGTGCCCGGCAGCCCGCAGAGGCCCGGCCGGGTGCGGCATTTGAGGGTCCTTGGTGGCGAATCCTATCGCCGCCCGAGGGTGGCCCGAGTCCCGCACGACGGCCTTTCTCGCGTCTGACGCCCGCAAGGATTCAGACTCGATTCAGTACCGGCTCCAATCCGCCTCGTTCGACACGCATCTCTTCCTCGCGAGACGAGCGTGGCAACCGCTATACTGTTCGTTCTCTAAGCAGGAGGAGTGGTCTGGCGATCTTCGGAAGGGACGATGCACAGCCGCCGCCGCACCGCCAGGGGAACGCACCGGCGGGGCCCTCCGCGCCGACAGTCGTGGGCCAGCAGGCCCGGTTCGTCGGGGAGATCTTCGGAGACGAGGACATCCTGATCAACGGCCGCCTCGAGGGGAACGTGCGGATCAACCACGGCGTGACGGTCGGGCCAAACGGCGACGTGATCGGCGAACTGCACGCCAAGTCCGTCGTCGTGGCGGGGAGGGTGGAGGGGAAGATTCTGGCCCAGGAGCGGGCCGAGCTGCTCCCGTCGGCCGCCGTGAAGGGGAGTGTTCAGGCTCCGAAGGTCGTGATCGCCGAGGGAGCCAGGCTCGAGGGGAGCGTCGCAATGTCGGCCCCGGAGGCGCGGGCGCCCGGGGCCTCCGAAAAGCCCTCCTGAGGCCGCACCGCCGGTCCACTTTCCCGCGCAGGTAGAATCTCGCCTTCGTGAGCCGAAGTGCGAGCGTCTTCCCTCCCGTCTCCAGCCGCGGCCGCGCCATGCCGGCGTCGCCGATCCGCAAGCTCATGCCGCTGGCCGACGAGGCGCGTCGGCGCGGCGTGTACGTCTACCACCTGAACATCGGCCAGCCGGATCTGGAGACGCCGCCCGAGATGCGGGACCGCCTGGCGGCGCTGAAGGACCGGGTCTACGCGTACTCCCCCTCGGCTGGCACGCCGGAGTTCCTGGCGGCCCTGCGCGACTACTATGGCAGGCTCGGCGTCTCCCTCTCGCTCGAGGAGCTGATCGCGACGACCGGCGGCAGCGAGGCGATCCTCTTCGCCTTCTTCTCCTGCACGGACCCGGGGGACGAGGCGCTCGTGGTCGAGCCTTACTACACCAACTACCGCGCCTTCGCGACGATGGCGGGAGTGCGGCTGGTCGCGCTCTCCTCGCGGGTCGAGGACGGCTTCCACCTGCCGCCTCCCGAAGCGTGGGGCGGGGCGGTTACGCCGCGCACGCGTCTGGTGCTCTTGTGCAATCCGAACAATCCGACGGGAACGGTCTAC
>JBOGJK010000080.1:0-4068 GCA_050745345.1 Thermoanaerobaculia bacterium | reverse complement strand
CGGCCGCAACGTCCTTCACATCATCGTCGTACCCAAGTCCTGGGGCCCGACTTATCTGTCGGCGGGGCTCGACTTCGACATCAGCGGTGCCTCCGCCGACTTCGATCTGTCCTTGCTGCTCGACGCCACCGAGCTGAACCGCCTGGGCGCCGACTGGAAGACGGGGCTGCGCCTGGGAACCGAGATGACGATAGCGTCCCGGTTCTTTCAGCCACTGGAATGGGAGGGGCGTTTCTTCGCCGGCCCCCGGGCGGGCGCGCTGCAGAGGAGCATCAACGTCTTTGACGACGACGGGGAAGCGGTCGGAGAGTACCGCGTCCGGGAGTGGAACGTGGGCCTCGACCTCGGCATCGAGCTCGGACATCTGCTGCAGCTCGGCCAGTTCTCCGTCGGAATCGAGTACGGAGACGCGAGCGGCCGTCGCCTCGTCGGAGACCCGGCGTTCCCGGACGTAAACGTGAACCTGGGCGGCCTGGTCGCCGACCTCCGCCTCGACCAGCTCGACAGTCTCTGGTTTCCCACGAGCGGTTGGTTCGTCGATCTCTCCTACAGGGAATCGCTGTCGGCACTCGGCGCAGATATCCCCTTTCACCGCGGGGAGCTGCTAGCCTTCGGAGCAAAGACGATCCATCGCTGGACCGGCGTGGCGAGAGTGCGCTACGGCGACACCTTCGGCTCCGACCCGCTCTTCTTCGGCTTTCGGCTCGGCGGCCTCTTCAACCTCTCCGGCCGGCCCGTCGGCCAGCTCAGCGGCAACACGCTGGCCTTCGGGTCCCTGACCCTGCGCTATCGCCTGAACAAGACGCCGGGCACGATCATCAAGGGGCTCTATGTCGGCGCCTCGGCCGAGGTCGGCAACGTCTGGCAGACGCGCAACGAGGCCTCGGCCTCGGACCTGCTCCACGCCGGGAGCGTTTTCGTCGTGACCGACACGCTGCTGGGACCCGTCTACTTCGCCTACGGCAATTCCGGCAAGAAGAACCAGGCGGCGTATCTCTTCCTCAACCGCAGCTTCTGAAGGGGGCGGCCGGGGCCGCCGGTATACTTTTCCCGTGGAGTTCGATTCGCTCCCCGGTGGGGATCTCATCCGAAAGGGAATCGCAGACCTCGCGACGGAAGTGGAGTCAGCCGAGGCGCTGCTGGTCTCGATTGGAGCGCCGCGCCTGCGCCGCGCCGGGCTCGCCATCCCAAGAACGATCCCTTCTCCGGAACATCGCCTCTACGACCTGCTCGCCCGCTCCGGCGAGGACTCCGCGCACTCCCGTTACAACGCCCTCCTCCGGCGGCTCGTGAGCTTCGAGCGGGCGGCGGAATGCGCCGCGTCTTAGACCAGGGGCGGCTCCAAGAGTTCCTGAAGGCGCTCGGCCGCGAGAGCAAAGACGCGGTCCGCGTCTATCTGACCGGCGGAGCAACGGCCGTTCTCTACGGCTGGCGAGACACGACCATCGACATCGACCTGAAGATCGTTCCGGACAGCGACCGGCTCCTGCAGTCGATCCCCCGGCTCAAGGAGGCGTTCGAGGTCAACGTCGAGCTGGCTTCGCCCTCCGACTTCATTCCGGAGCTGCCGGGCTGGCAGGAGCGCAGCCCCCTGCTCGGACAGGAGGGCGCCGTCTCGTTTCACCACTACGACTTCTACTCGCAGGCGCTCGCGAAGCTCGAACGCGGCCATGCGAAGGATCTCGAAGACGTTCGCCAGCTCCTCCGGCGCGGCCTGGTCGACCGCGAGCTTCTGCGGCGCTTCTTCGACGAGATCGAGCCGAAGCTCTACCGATATCCCGCGATCGACCCCGCCTCCTTTCGCCGCGCCGTCGAGGAGTTTCTCCGAGGCCAAGTGGGCGCCTGACGGCGCCGCACGCGCCGGCGCTGCTAGACTTCCTTCCCCGTGAGGATCGCGCGTCTGACGCTACCGCTGGCGCTCGCGGCCGTGGCCGCCTCCGCCTGCCGGCGCGACGCGCGCACGCCGCTCACCCTCTACTCGCCCCATGGCCGCGACCTGCTCGGGTTGGTCGAGAGGACCTACGAAGCGAAGCGCCCGTCGATCGACGTGCGGTGGCTGGACATGGGCTCGCAGGAGGTCTACGACCGGATCCGCTCGGAGAAAGCGAACCCGCAGGCGGATATCTGGTTCGGCGGCCCCAACACGATCTTCGCGCGCGGCGCCCGCGACGGCCTGCTCGCGGCGTATCGCCCCTCCTGGGCCGGCGCGATCCCGGAGGAGAGCCGCGCGCCGGGCGACCTCTACTTCGGCCTCTACCGCACGCCGGCCGTCCTCGTCTACAACTCCGCCGCGGTCGCTCCCGCCGAGGCCCCGCGGGACTGGGATGACATTCTCGAGCCGCGCTTCGCGGGGAAGGTCCTGATCCGCGACCCCCTCGCCTCGGGGACCATGCGCGCGATCTTCGGCATGGTGCTGATGCGCTCGATCGCCGAGACCGGCAGCCCCGACCGCGGGTTCGAGTGGCTCAAACGTCTCGACGGACAGACGAAGGACTACGTCGTCAACGCGACGCTGCTCCTGGAGAAGCTTTCCCGGCGGGAAGGTCTCGTCACTCTCTGGGACCTGCCCGACGTGCTCCTCGAGCAGAGGCGCGGCCTCCCGATCGCGAGCGTCTTCCCGCCGTCGGGCACGCCGGTTATCGACGACGCCGTGGGCCTGGTCGCCGGCGCGAAGCACGCGAAGGAGGCCCGGGACCTGATCGAATGGCTGGGCGGTGTCGAAGCGCAGCGGCTCGCCGCCGAGCAGGCCTTCCGGCTGCCGGCCCGCGCGGACATCCCGAAGGAGCAGCTGCCTCTCTGGGCGCGCGAGGTCGAAGGCAGGCTCGTGGCCGCGAAGATGGACTGGGACCTGCTCGAGCGGGAAGGGCCCGGCTGGATGGCGAGGTGGGACCGCACCGTGCGCGGGCGCGCGGGAAGGTGAGGGCCCGGAATAGCCGGCTCTCTGCCCGATGGCTGATTACCTGATCCTCGACCGGCTCGAGAAGCGGCTCGGGCAGAACCACGTGACGCGCGGCGTCTCGCTCGCCGTCGGCCAGAGCGAGATCGTCGCCCTGCTCGGCCCCTCGGGGAGCGGCAAGACGACGATTCTGCGCCTCATCGCGGGCTTCGAGGCGCCCGACGCGGGCGAGATCCACGTCGGCGGGGACAACGTCACGGAGGTTCCCCCGCAGCGCCGCCGCTTCGGGATGGTCTTCCAGCACTACGCCCTCTTCCCGCACATGACGGTCGCCGAAAACGTCGCCTTCGGTCTGGAATCCCGCGGCGTGGCGGCGGAGGAGCGGCGGCGTCGGATCGCCGAGACGCTCGCCGCCGTGGAGCTGCCGGGCTTCGAAGCGCGCCCGGTCACCCAGCTCTCCGGAGGCCAGCAGCAGCGCGTCGCGCTCGCCCGCGCGCTGGCGCCGCGGCCGCGGGTCCTGCTGCTGGATGAGCCGCTCTCCAACCTCGACCCGACGCTGCGCGAGCGCACCCGGCGGGAGCTGAGGCGGCTGATCCGCTTGATCGGCATCACGACGCTCTTCGTGACGCACGAGCAGGAGGAGGCGTTCGACCTGGGCGACCGCGTGGCGGTCTTGAATCACGGCCGCCTCGAGCAGGTCGGCTCTCCGGAGGCGCTCTACGAGAGCCCGGCGACGCGGTTCGTCGCGACCTTCATCGGACGCTCGAGCGTGCTGCCCGGGACGTGGCAGGCTTCGCGCGGCGAGGCGCTCCTGCCGGGCGGCGCGTCGTGGCGGGCCGCCGCCTCCGAAGAGCTTGCCGACGGAGCGCCGATCGATCTCGTCGTGCGTCCCGAAGGGCTCTCCTTCGCAAGCCCTGGCGAGGGCGGGGCGGTGGCGGGTCAGGTCGCCGGCCGCCGCTTCGCCGGGCGCTCCGCGTACTTCGACGTCGCGCTCCCCTCGGGCGACTCGCTCGAAGTCCTCGCCGCGGCCGACGCGGCGCGGGTCGGGCAGTCGGTCTTCGTCCGGCCGGCGGAGGGAGGACCGCTGCCGAGGGTGTATGCGCGGGAGGGAAGAGAGTGAGATGGCGGCGTAAGTCACGCCCTCACCCCGGCCCTCTCCCGGGGGGAGAGGG
>JBOGJK010000079.1:0-4945 GCA_050745345.1 Thermoanaerobaculia bacterium | reverse complement strand
GAGAACATGTCGGCGATCGAGACGATCGCGATCGCGAGGCCGACCACACCCGCTGCGTAGAACCAGGCGCTGCCCGACCGGCCCGGTGCCGGAGGCGGCCCGGCCGCCTCCCTCGCCCGCTCCTCGCCCATACTCCTCACCCTCCTCGGAAACGACAATGTTAACCGCCCGAACGGGCCCGTCCTTCCGCCGGCGGGGTGCCCGCCTCCGATATCCTTGGGCCGGGTAGCGCCGGAATGCCTCTGGTGACGTTCGAAGGTGTCGAAGGGTGCGGAAAGTCGACCCAGCTCGCGCTGGCCGCCGCGCGCCTGCGCGAGCGGGGCCGCCGCGTCGTCGAGACGCGCGAGCCGGGAGGCACGCCCGTGGGGGAGCGCCTGCGCGCGATTCTGATGGATCCCGCGCAGACCGGTCTCGACGCCGTCACGGAATGGCTGCTGCTCGAAGCGGACCGGCGCCAGCACGTCCGGGAGGTGCTTGCCCCTGCCGTCGCTTCGGGAGCGTTCGTGCTGTGCGACCGCTACAGCGACTCGACCGAGGCCTACCAGCGCGCCGGCCGCGGCATCGACCCCGAGGCGGTGCGCCTGGTGGACGCGCTCGCGCGCGACGGCCTCGCGCCCGACCTCACGCTTCTCTACGACCTCGACCCCGAGCGGGGCCTCGCCCGGGCCCGCCGGAGAGACGGGCCGCGGGTCGGGCGCTTCGAGGGCGCCGACCTCGCCTTCCATCGCGCCGTGCGCGCTGCCTACCTCGATCTCGCCCGGCGAGAGCCAGGCCGCGTCGTGCTCGTGCGATCGGAAGGGGATGCCGCCACGGTCTTTGCGGAGACATGGCGACACATCGAGGAGCGCTTTTCGCCATGACCTTTTCCGACACGACGCTGGCGGGCCGGCTCTCCTCGGTCACGCGCCTGCCCGCGACCCTACTGCTCTGCGGCCCCGCCGAGACGGCCCTCTCCCGCGAAGCGGCCGCCCTGGCCGCGGCACTGCTCTGCCCCGGGGAGGACCCGGACCGGCGTTGCGACTCCTGCCGCCGGGTGGCCTCGGGGCTGCATCCGGACCTCCTGCTCGTCGAGCCCGAGGGGGTGCAAATCCGCATCGATCGGGTCCGCGAGGCCCTCGCCTTCGCCGCGGGACGCCCCTACGAGAGCGCGCGCCGGGTGGCGGTCGTGGCGCGCGCGGAGCAGCTCGGCGCGGAGGCCGGCAACGCCCTTCTCAAGAGCCTGGAGGAGCCCGGATCCTGCTTCCACTGGATCCTGACCACGACGCGCCCCGAGGGGCTCCTTCCCACGATCCGCTCCCGCTGCGCCCTCGTCCGGCTCGCGCCTTCGTCCCCCGCCGACCGGCTTGCGGACTGGCGCGCCCGGGGGTTCGCCGAGGAGGACGCGCCGGACCTCGCCCTGCTCGAGCGCGAGGGTGGTCAGGCCGATGCGGAGGCCCTGACGCAGTGGCGAGAGTTTCGCGAGGAGTCGCTCGAGGCGCTCCAGTCGGGGCTGACCGGCGGGAGCCTGCCCGCGCTCCTGCAGCTCGCCGAGGCGCTCTCCCGCGCCGAGGCGGGGCGGGCGCACGTGCTGGCGGAGCTTCTGGCCGACGCGGCTTCGAGCGGCGCGGTGCCTGCCGACGGGCTGCGCCACCGCGCCTTGGCAGTAGCGCTCCAGGTGATCGCCCGCGCCGTGTCGCGGGCCGCGCTCCAGCGCGCGGCCTTGCGGGCCGCCGACCCGCCGCCCGACAGCCGGCGCGGAAACCGCCGCCTGCACTTCGAGTCGCTCTTGCTGGAGCTATTCCTGTCGAGACAGCCGGGAGACGGAAGACGGGAGACGCAAGACGAGGGGCTCACGTCTACCGTCTAACGTCTCCCGTCTACCGAACGAGGGGCCCACGTCTACCGTCTAAGGCCTCCCGTCTACCGAACCCGAAGGAACCGCCGTGAAGGAGCGAGGCCCGGGAAGAGTGCGGGCCTGGGAGCTACCGGAAAGAGCGGAAGGTGGGGACTATGCCTTTTGAGCCGCGAGCCGGGCTCCCCCCGGCCCCGGAGCGGGCCGGCGGACCAAACTCTAGCGCTCGAGCGCGATCTCGACGGACTCGCTCTGTCCGCTCTCGACCTCGACCTCGACCGTCCTGTCTTTGTAGCCCGGACGCGAGACCGTGAGGCTGTGGCGGCCCGGCGCGACTTTGAGCCCCAGCGGCTCTGCGGCGACCTGCTCCGCCGTGCCGACGAAGCGGTCGTCCAGGTACACAGCGGCGTCGCCGGGCTCGGCCCGGATCGCGAGCCGCGCCGGCTCGGAGCTCCTCTGCGGGCGGACGGCCACGCTGCCGGACCCGCTCGGCTGCTCTCTCCACTCCTCCGCGGGACGGCCCGGCCGGTCCTCCGACTCGGCCCCCTCTTCCGGCGGCGCGGAAGGCATCTCGCCTTCGGGCGCGACTTCGTATCGGTCGTCACGCAACTGCGCGGCCCCGCTGCCGTCGGAACGTTTGCCGTAGAAGCGATGCACCCCTCCCGGAGGCTTCTCGATCTCGTACGAGCCGTACTGCTTCGAGCCGGGGATCTTCCGCAGCTTGTCGTCGATGTCCAGCAGCATGCCGGGCCGCGCGGTAAGCTCGACGGGCTTGGTCTCGTACCCCTCCAACCGGAACTCCAGGCGGTAGCGGCCCCGCCTCAGATAGAGATAGTCCGGGTAACCGTCGAAGTCGTCGGCGGTGCCGATGTACTGGCCGTCCAGAAAGACGCGGGCCTGCTCGGGCGAGACGTCGGTGTCGATCGCGGCCCAGCCGGGGCCCGGTCCGGCCGCGTAGTAGCCCCCGTAGGGGCCCCAGTACGGGTCGTACCAGCCGCCCCAGCCCCGTCCCCATCCCCATCGGGGCCCCCACCAGCCGCCATACCAGCCTCCCCAGCCGTGGCGGTGCCAGGCCAGAACCGGCGTGGACGCCCCGAGCGGAACAGCGGAAAGAAGCAGGGCAAGTCCCAGAGCGGCGAAAATCGCTTTCCTCATGACCGGTTGTCTCCAATACGGTCAGATAGCAAGACCAGAGCCACATCCAAAGCCGGATTCGACGCCGCCAAGCCTTTCTCTCCGAGTCGGTTGCGCCACCGGTCCGTGGCCGCGGCGACGGGGCGGGTGACCTCCGCGGGAGTCAGGGCGTCCCCTGGGAGGGATCGCCGAGCTTGCCGGCGGTGGCGAGCCCTTGCCGCAGCCCGCGCAGGTAGTCCTCGCGCAGAACCCGGTCCACGGCCCGGCGGCCTCCCGGCAGCTCCCAGCGCTCGGCCAGGCTCGCCCAGAATTCCCGAAGCCGCCGGGAGAGCGGCCCCGCCTCCGAGAACGCGCAGGCCTCCGGAACGCCCAGGAAGTCGGACAGCTCCGGATGCTTTTCGTAGAAGACCGCCGCCGACTCGCCAGAGCTCGCCTGCCGGCGACGGAACGAGGCGAAGGAGATGTCGTGGTGGTGGCGGGCCACGGCGTCGGGCCGATAGACGATCCGCATTCCGCGCCGGGTCAGGCGGTACGCGATCTCGATGTCCTCCCAGGCGGCGTGCGGGAAGGTCGTGTCGAAGAGCTCCGCCTCGTAGAGCAGGACGCGCGGCAGCGAGATGTTGGACGTGTAGAAGAAGTTGAAAGGGACGGACTCGGGGTCCTCGATCAGGCCGTAGCCGAACTGCAGGCCGTACTCGTTGATGTGGTGGAGAAAGGGCGTGACCCGGCGCTCTTCGGGCCAGGTCGTGTAGCCGAGGACCGCCATCCGATCGTCGCCGGCGCCCCCCGCACCGTGCGCCCCCGCGTGGATCGAGAGAAGGGGCGGCTCGGGCACCGTGTCGTCGCCGAGAAAAAGGATCAGGCGGCCACGCGCCTCCTCGATCCCGCGGTTGCGCGCCGCCGCGGGGCCGGCGTTGCTCTGCGAGAAGAATCGGAAGGGATAGGGAGCGCGGCGGCGCGCCAGCAGCCGCGGCGTCTCGTCCGCCGAGCCGTCGTCCACGACGACGACCTCGAAGTCGGGGGGATCCCGCTGGGCGGCGAGCGCGTCGAGCACGCGCGCCAGCGCGCCCGGCCGCTGGAACGTCGGGATGACGACCGTAAACGACGGCGTCACGCGCCCGCCTCGAAGATCTCGTCGAGCGTCGCGCGCAGCAGACGGGGCGCTTCCGGCAGGAACTCGGCGAAGAACTCGGAGTCGAACTGCGCATCGCCCGGATAGGTCGGCACGAGGCGCAAGGGGAACTTCGCGAGGATCTCCGCGTCCGGCCGCAGGCGGCGCGCCTGCACGGCGCGCCGCTTGGCGGCCAGGGCGTCGCGCCGCCGGTGGATCCAGAGGAGGGCCCGCAGGTGGGCGGCGGTCAGCGGGTCCTGGAGCCGCACGGCGTGGCCGGCCACTTCCGCGATGCCGAAGAGGGACGCCCAGGCCGGGTGGCGCCGCGGCGCCGCCGTGTAGGGATCGCGCGAAAGCTCCGAGGCTCCCGGATTGCGCGTCGCGAGCATCTCGGCCACGCGCCCGAGAAATGCCGCGAGCACCGCGGGCATGAGCGCTCGGAAGTGCTCGCGGTCGAAGTTCTTGAAGGCCGTCGCGAAGGCGTTCCTCTCGTACAGAAAGCCTCGGGCGAAGACGCCGAGCGCTTCTCCCGTGGAACCCCCGCGGTGGCGCGCCACCGCCCTCGGCTCGGCCACGATACGCCGCCCGAAGATCCACTGCCGCCAGCCGAAGTCCACGTCCTCCAGATACGCGAAGTAGTCGTCGTCGAACCCCCCCGAGCCGAGGAACTCCGCGCGGCGGACCGCCATCAAGCCTCCGCAGGCGAAAAGACGCTCCTCTCCCGGGAGGGCTTCGGGCAGACGTTCGACGGGGCGGCCGACGTTCGCCGCGAAGGCGTGGCCGTCGAAGGTCAGGAAACCGTCGGAGAAGTCGTTGCGCCGCCCCTCTCGGTCCGTCAGTCTTCCAGCGACGGCAACGACGTCCGGCGC
>JBOGJK010000078.1:0-2807 GCA_050745345.1 Thermoanaerobaculia bacterium | reverse complement strand
GCCCGAAGATCTCCTCCCGGCCGACCGCCATGGTCGGCGCGACTGCGTCGAAGACGGTGGGACCCAGGAAGAAGCCGCGCTCGCGCCCGGGCACCCGCAGGCCGCGGCCGTCGAGCAGGAGCGCGGCGCCTTCGGCCACTCCCTTCTCGATATAGCCGACCACGCGCTCCCGGTGGCGCTCGCTGATGACCGGCCCCATCGCGACACCGGGCTCCATGCCGTCCCCGACCCGGAGCGACCGGGCCGCCTCGACCATCCGGTCGCGCGCCGGCCGGTGCGCCTCGCCCACGGGGACGAGCACGCTGCCGGCCAGGCACCGCTCGCCGGCGCAGCCGTAGAAGGACTCCGTGATGACGGGGATCGCGCGGTCCAGGTCCGCGTCCGGCATCACGACGAGGAAGTTCTTCGCGCCGCCCAGGGCCTGCACGCGCTTGCCGGTGTGCGTCGCGCGCTGGTAGACGGCGCGGGCTACGGGGGTCGAGCCCACGAAGGAGACGGCGCGGATGTCGGGATGGTCGCAGATCGCCTCCACCACCTCGCGCCCTCCGTTGACGAGGTTGACGACCCCGGGGGGCAGGTCGCACTGTTCGAGCAGCTCGGCGATCCGTTTCTGCGAGAGCGGAACCTGCTCGGAGGGCTTCACGATGAAGGTGTTTCCCGTCGCGACGGCGAAGGGGAGAAACCACAGGGGCACCATCGCCGGGAAGTTGAAGGGCGCGATCGCCGCGCACACGCCCACCGGCTGCCGGAAGACGTTGCAGTCGATCCCCGCGGCGATGTTCTCGATGCCGTAGCCCATCGCGAGCGACGGGGCCCCGCAGGCGACCTCGACGCACTCGATGCCGCGCCGCACGCTGCCGCGCGACTCCTCGAGCGTCTTGCCGTGCTCGGTCGTGACGATCCGGGCGAGCTCCTCGAAGCGCTCCTCGAGCAGGTTCTTGAAGCGAAACATCGCGCGCGCCCGCACCACCGGGGGCGTGTCGCGCCAGGCGGGGAAGGCCTTCTTCGCCGCGGCGACCGCGGCGTCCAGGTCCTCCGCGGTCGAAAGGGGGGTGCGGGCGATGACTTCTCCGGTGGCCGGGTTGTGGACGTCGAGGCGATCGCTCGCGCGCGACTCCACCCAGCGGCCCCCCACGAAGTTCGAGAGCACCGGGGCGCTCGACTCGCCCCGGGACGGCCGCGCCGCGTTCATCGTCGCCGATTCGGTCATGACGACCTCCTGGCCCGGAAGGGAAGGGGTAATAGTAGTCCGGGCCCGGAGGGGCCGCAACGCGCGCCGCGTCGCGTAGACTGGAGCGAGGAGGAAGAGCGTCCGGTGCCTTCGAGTTCGCCGCCGTCTCAGGCGTGAGCGCGTTCCTGCTCAAAGCGGTCGTCGTCCTCTCGGGCGCGGTCCTCATGTCGCTCGAGATCCTGGGCTCGCGCGTGCTGGCTCCGACCCACGGCTCCTCGGTCTACGTCTGGGGAAGCCTGATCACGACGTTTCTGGCGGGTCTCGCCCTGGGCTACGCGCTCGGGGGGCGGCTGGCGGACCGCCGTCCTTCGCTCTCGCTTCTCTCGGTCATCCTCTCGGGCGCGGCGGTCCTGATTCTCCCGGCCGTCGTCTGGGCGCCGGGGCTGCTGGTGCGGCTCGCCGCGGCGGGCTGGGACGTGCGGTGGTCCTCGCTCGCCGCCGCGTCGCTCTTCTTCCTGCCGCCGTCGGTGGCGATGGGCATGGTCTCGCCGTTCGCTGTCCGGATCGCGATCCGGCGCGTGGAAAGCGCCGGCTCCGTCGCCGGGGCCTACTCCGCCCTGTCGACCGGCGGCTCGATCCTGGGCACGCTGCTCACGGCCTTCCTGCTCATTCCGAGCTTCGCCGTGAAGGACCTGCTCCTGGTACTCGGCGGGACTCTCGCGCTGTGCGCGCTTCTGCTCATCCGCGAGCGGGCGAGTGCCTGGATCGCCGGTGCCGCGACGCTTGCCTGCGGTGTCGCGGCGGCCGTCCAGGGCCCGTCGCCCTCGATCGGAGGAGAGAGGCTCCTGCTGCAGCGGGACACGCCCTACCACCACATCGCCGTCACGCAGCTCGACCGGACCCGGCACCTGCGCTTCGACAACCTCCCTCAGAGCGCGGTAAACCTGGATCACCCGGAGCGCTCGGTCTACGTCTACGACCAGGCCTTCTTCCTCGCCTTCGCGCTGCGCCCGGCGATTCAGAGGGTCTGCATGATCGGGCTCGGTGGCGCGATGTTCCCGAGGGCGCTCGCCCGGTTGCGCCCCGAGGCGGTCATCGAGTCGGTCGAGATCGATCCCGCCGTCCCGCAGATCGCCCGCGACTATTTCCTCTACGAGGAGTCGCAGAACGTGCGGACCGTCATCGAGGACGGCCGCGTCTTTCTCTCGCGGCCGGGAGCCCCCTACGACCTGATCGTGCTCGACGCCTTCAACTCGACCGGCGTGCCCTTCCACTTGACGACACGGGAGTTCTTCGAGGCGGTCGTCCGCCGGCTGACTCCGGACGGCGTCTTCGCGGCCAACTACATCGGCCGGATGATGGGCCGAGAGGGGCGTCTCTTCTGGGCGAGCTACCAGACGATCCGGCGCCGCTTCGGCCAGGTCTACCTGGTCAGCGGGGAGCTCGCCTCGGGGAAGAAGGACCCGTGGGGCAACGTGATCCTGCTGGCGACCGTCTCGGCGGATCCCGTCGACTCCGAGCGGATCCGGGAGGCCGCCTCCGCGCTCTCGGCCCGCTGGAAGCTGCCGCTTCTGCCGGGGTTCGCGGGCTCCCTGCTGCACAGCCCGGAACCTCCCGCCGGCACGCTGGAGCTGAC
>JBOGJK010000077.1:0-1798 GCA_050745345.1 Thermoanaerobaculia bacterium | reverse complement strand
CTCCGGTGTCGGGCGCCGGCGGCTGTGCGGGCGGCCCCGGCTGCGGCGGCGCCGCCGCGCCCGCGCCGGCAGGAACCGCCGCATCCTCCTGCGTCCGAAACTCTGGGCGCAACTCCCCCTCGGGGGTAAACATCCTTCGATCGACGACGCGGATCGGTTTTTCTTCTTCGTCGGTCATGGAGCTGCCGGGTGAGGGTCGAGAAGAAATCTTAGCAGGTTACTCCGCATGCGGCCGCCCGCCGTCTTCACTCGTTCTTTGCCGCCCCGTATGATCGCCCCGATGACGCGCCCCGAGCGGCTCGAGCGGCTGGCGGCCTTAGTCGAGAGGCTTCGGAAAGAATGTCCCTGGGACCGCGAGCAGACCCCGGACACGATCAAGACGTTTCTCCTCGAGGAGTGCCACGAGGCGCTCGCGGCCATCGATTCGGGAGACCCCGAGACGCTCAAGGGAGAGCTCGGTGATCTGCTGTTCCAGATCTTCTTCCTCTCGGTTCTCGCCTCCGAGCGCGGCTGGTTCACTCTCGAGGAGGTGGCCGGGGGGATCGCCGACAAGATGATCGAGCGCCATCCGCACGTGTTCGGGCAGATCCGGGCGCGAAACGCCGAGGAGGTGGCGCGCGGCTGGGAGACCCGCAAGCGCCGCGAGACCGGCGCCGAAGCGGACCCCCTGGGCAGCATCCCGCCGGCGCTTCCCGCTCTGGCGGCCTCCTCGCGCATGACTTCGCGCGCGGCCGATCTCGGCTTCGACTGGGAGCGCGACGCCGACGTCGCCGACAAGATCGCCGAGGAGCTCGAGGAGTGGCGCGCGGCGGCCGCCAGCGGGGACCCGGCCGCGGAAGAGAGCGAGATCGGCGATCTGCTGCTCTCCGTCGTCAATCTGGCACGCCGACGGGGGATCGACCCGGAGTCCGCCCTGCGGCGGACCAACGCCCGATTCCGCGCGCGCTTTGCCGCCGTGTCGCGGCGGGCGCACGCCTCGGGACAGGAGATGAGCGACGTGCCGCTCTCGGAGCTCGACCGGTACTGGGACGAAGCGAAGAAGGAGGAATAGTCACTTCACCAGCTCCCCCACCCGCACCAGTCGCACTCCCCTCTCCTTGAGCCGCGGCAGCTCGCGCTCGAGCACTCCGAGGGTGGCCGGATGCGGATGCCCGATCGCCAGGGCCTCGCCTTCCTGCCGCGCGCGTCGCACGAGCTCCTCGAAGGCGAGGCCAACGGCCTCGGGAGTCGCGACGGCGTCGAGGAAAACGCGCCGCGAGACGGAAGGCACGCGCGCGTTGTGGGCGGCGTCGCGCGCCACGGTCGAGTCGGTCGTCCGGCTGTCCACCAGGAAGAGACCCCGCCGCGCGAGCACCCCGGCCACCGCGCGCATGACGCGGGGGTCCGCGGTCGCGGCCGAGCCCATGTGGTTGTTGATCCCCGCCGCCCCCGGAACGCTCTCGAGGTCCCGCTCGAGTATGCGGGCGATCTCCCGCTCGTTCTGCGAGCGCAGCACCACACCGGGACCGGGCCGCACGGCCGGGTAGCCTTCCGGCTCCATCGGCAGGTGCAGGAGGACCTCCTTTCCCGACCCGGAGAGGGCGCGCGCGGCCGAAGCGCTGCCCGGCAGATCGGGCAGCACCGCTCCGGCGACCGGGTAGGGCCACGTGGCGATGCGCCGGACCGCGGCCAGGTCGTTGCCGAGATCGTCGATCAGGATGGCGATCCGGGGCGGGCGCGAGGGGGCGCCCAGCCGCGGCGCGCGGCGGACGGAGAGGGGCGGGCGCGGCGGTCTCGCCGCCCGGGGCGCGGGAGAGGC